>JBKOXY010000111.1:0-8615 GCA_046725125.1 Pseudomonadota bacterium
CGCGTACCGCCGGAGGTCGCCGCGCGCATGGGCGTGCTGCCGGAGGAAGCACTGCGGCCGCGTAGGCCGCGTCGCAAACTATAGAACGTGAGCGCGGCGGCGGGCCGCGGCCGATCGAGCCACCCCACCCGCGACCCACCAAGTCCGATGGCTCGTCATGGACCGCTTTTCACGCTAATCTGATCGACGCAAGAGAAGCCTAGAAGGAGAAGTTCGATGAGCATGAGCGTCGGTGTGCTCGACCATTACAACGTCTCGACCCGCAACCTGCGCGACACCGTTCGCTTCTACGAGGAGGTGCTCGGTTTGGTGAACGGGCCGAGGCCGCCATTCGACTTTCCCGGCGCCTGGCTTTACAGCGAAGGTCATCCGGTGCTGCATCTCAACGACATCTCGCCCACCGACAAGCCGCAGCGGCCGGATTCGGGCGTCATCGACCACATCGCCTTTGGCAGCCGCGGCTTCGACGCCATCAAGCAGCACCTCACGCGCAAAGGCGTGCCGTTTCGCGTCAACGAAGTTCCGAACAGCTCGCGCCGACAGATTTTCGTTACCGATCCTAACAACGTGCTGATCGAGCTCAACTTCGACGTCGCGAAGGAGACGGCTGCCCGCTGAGTTTTTCCGTCCGCGTCGGTGTCCGGCGCCGCGGCCGATCAGCGCCGGGCTCCTGTCGCCACCTTCTCGGCGATGAAACGGGGCAGCGCGAACGCCGCCACATGTACCTCGGGCGTCCAGTACCTGGTGGGGAAGCGGCCGGCTTTGTCGTAGCGATCGGCAATGGTCTTGACCGAGGCGTGGCGCAATTTGACGTTGTCGGTGGCCCAGCCGATGGCGAGGTGGCCGCCCACATAGGTGGGGATCGCCGCGACGTAGCAATAGCCGTCGGCGAACAACTTTCGAAAGCCGGCGATGGCCACGGTGAGTTCATTCGATTGGAAGATCGGGACGCCCCTCTGCGTGACCATCACTGCGCCCTTGGTCATGCAGCGGCTGCAGGCGGTGTAGAATTTTTGGCTGAACAGCACCTTGCCGGGCCCCTGCGGGTCGGTCGAGTCGACGATGATGACGTCGAAGCGCCGGTCGGTCTTGGCCACGTATTTCATGCCATCGGCGATGACGAGATCGAAGCGGCCGTCCGCGAATACCGGCTTGGTGAATTCCGGGAAGTGCTGCTTGGAGAACTCGACCACCGAGGCGTCGATCTCGACCTGAGTGAGGCGCTTAACCGACTTGTGCTTGAGCACTTCCTCCGCGACGCCGCAGTCGCCGCCGCCGACGATCAGCACCTCCTTCGCATGGCCGTGCGCCAAGATCGGCACGTGAGCCATCATCTCGTGGTAGACGAACTCATCGGCGCTGGTGACCTGGGTCGCGCCGTCGAGCATCAGCATCTTGCCGAAGAACGGGTGCTCGAACAGCACGAGATGCTGGTGCTCGGTCTGCAGCTCGTAGATCACCCGTTCGACCTCGTAGGTCATGCGGATGCCGATGTCATCGAACAGCGTCTCGGGAATCCGGCGTTTCTCGGCCATGCTCGGACGTCAGATGACGGCGCCGATTCCGAAGTTCGCAAGACCTTGCGGCACCCTTTGATGCGAACTTCGGAATCAAGGGGACACTAGCAAATTTATAGTTCTAGTGTGGTTTTGGATTGGAAGTTCCTATGCGAGCTTGCGGCTACAATGGTAGGAACTTCAAATCCACCACACTAGCGGACGACAGAGGACGGAACGAAACCGCCGATTCGTCCGCCGCCGTCAGTCTCTGATTAGGTGTCCTGCCCGCGCAAGAGTTCGCTGACTTCGACGCGCTTGGCCTTGAAGGCCTTGCGCAGCACGGGGATGCAGGCGTCGGGAGTCGCCTTGCCGCACATGAACAAGTCGAGCGCGGCATAGCGCGAGTCGGGCCACGTGTGGATCGAAATATGGCTCTCGGCCAACACCGCCACTCCGGACACGCCGTTCGGGTGGAAATGGTGCAGGTGGATGTGCAGCAGCGTCGCCTGCGCCGCGTCCACACAGTGGCGCAACGTCGCCTCGATCAGATCGGTGTCGTCGAGACCCTCGGCCCCATGTAGATCGACGATCAGGTGCACGCCGGCGCAGCGCACGCCGTTGCGAACGGCGAAATGGCCTTCGCGCCCCTCGGCGGAGGGAGCCTTGACCACGGCGACGTGAGCGACGTTCTTCCGGGCGGTGCCTGGAGTTGCCAAGCCCTTCGCCGATCGCAAGAGGGCGTTCTGGCGCATGTTCGTCCTCCCCAACCGAGTGATCCAACCCGAGTGCCGACAAGCGGCGTCAGGCAAGCGAATGCCGCCCGATCAGCCCGCACGCAGGGGACAGATCACAGCGGCCTGCCCCCACATAAGGCCCACGCCCCCGGAGTCAAGTAGATTCTGCAGAGCAGAGGTTTCGAAACTCCTAGCGTCGCCCCGTGCGGTTCACTGTCGGCTTGGATCCGCGGGCTGAACCGCGCGCACGCGTCGGATCGCCCGATGCGTCGGCGTGGCGGAGTCGCACCAGGCGGATCGCTTGTCAGCGCCTGCGCGAATCGCTCGTCCGCCATGTGGGCGATCGCGAGTTTGCGGCGACTCATGGGGCTCGCCCGAGATCGGCTGATGCGCGGCGTCTGAGCCTGGAACAGGGCTGGAACCAACGCTAAGCTCGCACCACAACAAAATCGCGAGGAAGGGATGAGCGCCAATTCCGCAGCTAAGTTTTTCCGCACCTGCCTATGTTGCCAGCCGTCGCGCGCGAATCCCGCGCGGCGAAAGTTCTTGGCCGCAAGCGTGGCCGCGCTGGGCGTGGGGGCAATCCCGGCGATCGGCCGCATGGCGCCTGCAAGCGCGCAGGTCCCCGCCGCCAAGACGCGGATCGACGTGCATCATCACTTCGTTCCGCAGTTTCACGTCGACGCCATGATGGCCCCGGGCCGGCGCGCGGCCCCGACGCCGAAATGGTCGCCCGCATCCTCGCTCGAGGACATGGACAAGAGCGGCATTCCGACCGCGATCCTCTCGATCGTCCAGCCCGGGATCTGGTACGGAAACAACGTCGAGGAGGCGCGCGGCCTTGCGCGCCAGCTCAACGAGTACGGCGCCAAGATGGTGCGGGACCATCCCGGCCGCTTCGGCCTGTTCGCCGTCATCGCGCCGCCCGACGCACAAGGCAGCCTCAGAGAGATCGAATACGCCTTCGACACGCTCAACGCCGACGGCATCGGCCTGTTGACCAGTTACCAGAACAAGTATCTCGGTGATCCTTCGTTCGCCCCGGTCTACGAGGAGCTCAATCGGCGCAAGGCCGTGGTCTATGTCCACCCGACCACGCCCGATTGCTGCCGCGGCCTCGTTCCGGGCATCCCGCCGGCATCGATCGAATACGCGACCGATTCCACGCGCACCATCGCGCACCTCGTGTTCAGCGGCACCGCCATGAAGTTTCCCGACATCCGCTGGATCTTCTCCCACAGCGGCGGCACGCTGCCGTTCCTGACCGGCCGCTTCATCCGCCTCGCCGAAGAGCGCAAGCAGACGAACCTGCCCGAGGGTCCGCTGCCCGAGTTCAGGAAATTCTATTACGAGCTGGCGCAGGGCAACACGCCGGGGCAGATCGCGGCGCTGCTCAAAATGGTGTCGATCTCGCAGGTGCTCTACGGCACCGACTATCCCTTCCGCAACGGCGCGGAGGTCAACCGGGGCATCGCGGACTGGGGCTTCGCAGCCGCCGATCAGCGCGCCATCGAGCGCGAGAACGCGCTCAAATTGTTGCCGCGCCTCAAAGCGAGCTAGCGTCCCGATTCCGAAGTTCGCATCATTGTGGGCGACGGCGAAGCCGCCGTTGCCCATCTCGCGGTTTCACCCGGCCACCGTGCTCCAGTCCGCCGCCAACTGCTCGGCGCCGCGCAGCGAAAGCGCCAGGATCGTGTAGGTCGGATTCGACGCACCTGCGGTCGCGAAGATGCCCGGCCCCGCGACGTAGAGGTTGGGAATCTCGTGGGTCTGGCCGTAGCTGTTGGTGACCGAGTCGCCCCCGTTCGCGCCCATGATGGTTCCGCCCATCAGGTGGATGGTCGGCATGTTGCCGCGCGCCGACCAGACCTCCTTGGCGCCCGTCGCCTTGGCGATCTTGAGACCCTCCTCGAAATTGGCGTTCCACAGCGCGACCGCGTCCTGGTCGTAGTTGTGGATGATCTTCGCGAGCGGCATGCCGAACTCGTCCTTGTCGCTCGCGAGCTCGATGCGGTTCTCGATGTTCGGCAATTCCTCGCCGAACGCCCCGATGCGGGTCAATCCGCGCGCGGCGCGTTTCATGAAGGCGGCGAGGTCGGGCCCGAACAAATCGAGGCGGGCATTGGCGAAGCCGCCGAGATCGCTCGTCTTGAGCGCGGAGCCCGCGACGATGAAGGAGCTGCCGAAGGCGCCTTTCTGGCTGGTCTTGCCGTAGCGGTCGTAGGACATGAATTGCGCGCCGGTGGTGCCCCTATAGTTCTGGATGTCCTCATCGAACATCGCCCACGTGCCCGAGCTGAAATGCGCCATCATGTATTTGCCGAGCAGCCCGCTCGAATTGGCGAGCCCCTTGGCGTGCTTGTCGGTCGCGGAGTTAAGCATCAGGCGCGGGTTTTGCGCCGACCATGCGGCCAGCACCACCACGCTCGCCTCCTGCATCTGCCGTTCCTTCTTGGCGTCGTAATACTCGACGCCGGTCACCTTGTTGCCCTGCGCGTTGGTGAGCACGCGCGTGACGGTGGAGAGCGCGCGCACCTCGGCGCCGGCCTTCTTCGCGTCCCCGAGGTAAGTGACCAGCGGATTGGAGAGTGCGCCGGTCGGGCAGCCAACGTGGCACCAGCCGTCGTAAATGCAAGCCGGCCGGCCCTTGTAGTCGGTCGAATTCATGCCGACCGCCGCAGGCACTAGGCGGATGCCGGCCGCCTCGCAACCCTTGAGCCAGACTTCGCCATGCCGGAAGGTCTTCATCGGCGGCATCGGATAGGGCGCGCCCGCCGGCCGCCAGATTTCCTCCGCCTTGGCGTCGCCCGACACGCCGACATCCTGCGCAACCTTGTCGTAATAGGGCGCGACATCCTGATAGGAGATGGGCCAGTCGTGTGCGCGGCCGTGTTCGCTCTTGATCTTGAAGTCGTTTGGCAGGAGCCGCGGAAAGTTGGCGAAGTAGTGCAGCGCCGCGCCGCCCACGCCCCAGCCTGCCTGATAGACGTAGCCGAAGGGATTCTTGCCTTCGAGCAGGAACGGACCGCTCGCGGGCTTGATCCGCCGGCCCCAGAAATCCGAGCTGATGAGATCGGTGAGCTGCCAATCCGGTCCCTGCTCCAGAATGATGACCTTCTTGCCGGCCTTCGCCAGCACCGCGGCGAAGACCGACCCCGACGCGCCAGCCCCGACGATGACGACGTCGACTTTTTCGTTGGCCATGTCACCACCTCTTGGTCGGAGCGATGTGGGGCATGTAAGGAATGCCGAGGCTGGCATAGCCCTCCATGGTGCCGTACACGACGTCGACGGCATCGCTACGCAGGATAAGGTAGACGAATGGTCCGCCCGGCCCCTGCCAGCCTTCGACCTTGTTCTGGCGCATGTTGTCGACGAAGCTGCGCTGCTCGGCTTCGCCGAGCTCTGCAAACGGCCGGCCGTTGTTGAGCGCCTGGCTGGCGCGATCGACCGCGCCCAGCGCCGCGCGATAGAAATTCGCGTAGGGCGGGCGGACGTTGAGGATGCGCGCTTCGAGCAGCGCCTCTTCCGCCGGGATCGAGATCTGCTGATCGACGAAGTGGGATATCCCGGCCTGGCGCGCACCCGGGACAAGCGTCTCGCCGAGCGCGTCGAGGGTCGCGGCTTGCGCGGCCGTCAGCGTCCGCAGCGCGACGCCCTGTGAGCGCGCCGCGCGCGGCGTGAGCAGGACCTCGGCGCCGCCCACCGTGAAGGCGAGCGCGCCGATTGCCGCGCCTTTCACGAAGGCGCGTCGTTCGATGTCGTGCATGGTCTCCTCCCAGGCACCCGATCAGGGTGCACTCGTCACCGGCAACCATCGCGGCGCGGTCCGTCGTGCGAAGACACTGGAGACGGCCGCTGTCTTCTGGAATGGTTCCAAAATTCAACGCCGATTTCGGGAGCGAATCAAGCGGCCTCGTGCGGCGTCAGCGCGCGGCTTACTCGACCTTGCCGCCGAACAACCGCTCGGCATTGCCGTAGGCGATGCGCTTGGCCTGATCCTCGGGAAGCTGCGCCAGCCAGCCGCGGTAGGTCTGCATGATCGTGTCGTAGCCGAACCAGCGCTCGTTGATCCAGGTATCGGAGCCGAGCAGAAAGCGATCGGAATGACGAGCGAAGAGTTCGCGCCACTCGGCCGCAAGCTTGCCGCCGCCCTCGCTGATGCCGCCGCGGTAGGAGAGTTCGCCCCTCAGCTCGGGGTATGTCTCCAGCAGCTCCCTTACCCGCCCTGTCGGCGTCGAAAATCCGGTATGTGCCCAGATGATCTTGGCGCTCCGATTGTGCGCGAGCAAAATCAAGAGCGCCGCCTCGTCGCAATGGGCGAGAAGATAGAGATTACGTCCGGCGGCAAAGTCAACGACCCGCTTGACCAGTGGTGCTTGCGCGGCGTTGCCGTAAATGTGGAACTCGCCGACGCCGCGGAAATAGCCGCGTTTATATTCGGCCTCGATCAGGTCGTAGATCGCGGGATCGGTCGACCAATTTTGGACGTCGTCGCGCGTGCGATAGGGGCGGATGAACGGTACCACCCAAAGCCCGGGAGCCTTGGCGTCGACGAGCTGATGGGTGCCCTTGTTCGGACGGCTGTTCGCCAGGATGCCGGCAACGCTGTTGCGCCGAAAAACGTCGAGCACGCGGTCGAGCGAATAGTAGGGGTTGGGCTCCTGATTATAGTGGAGATGCGCGTCGAAGATTTTCAATGTCGGCTGCGCACTGCCTCCAACAGGCGCGGCGGCGACAATGATCGCAGCGGCGATGGCGCGCGCGATTATACCTGATGCCGGCATGGCGAGCCCCCGATCCGCCTACCTGATGGGCGGCGTTCCGATCTTATCGCATTTTTCAAAGCCGCAGGAGAGCACGGCGCGGGAATGATCGTCCCGCTGCGCAATCAACCGCCCTTCTCCGGCAGCGCCAGCCTGATGTGCAGCTCGCGCAGCTGCTTGGGCGTGACCTCCGACGGAGCGCCCATCATCAAATCCTCGGCGCGCTGATTCATCGGAAAGAGCACGACTTCGCGCAAGTTCTCTTCCCCGCAAAGCAGCATCACGATGCGGTCGATGCCGGGCGCGATGCCGCCGTGGGGCGGCGCGCCGAGCGAAAGGGCGCGCAGCATGCCGCCGAATTTCTGTTCGAGCGTGTTCTCGCCGTAGCCGGCGATGGCAAACGCCTTGCGCATGACGTCGGGCCGGTGATTGCGGATGGCGCCGGAGGACAGCTCGACGCCGTTGCAGACGATGTCGTATTGGATCGCCTTGATGGACAAGATCGTCTCGCGGTCGGCGGGGTCGAGCGCGAGGAAGTCCTCGACCGCCATGTTCGGCATGGAGAACGGGTTGTGGGAGAAGTCTATTCTCTTCTCCTCCTCATTCCACTCATACATCGGGAAATCGACGATCCAGCAGAATTCGAAGCGGTCTTTGGTAATCAGGCCGAGCTCTTCGCCGATCTTGCCGCGCGCGGCGCCCGCAAGCTTGGCGGCGGCCGCCGGCTTGTCGGCGGCAAAGAACACGCAATCGCCCGCACCCAATCCGGTCTTGGCTCGGATTCTTTGCTGAACGTCCGCCGGGACGAATTTGGCGATCGGACCCTTGCCACCGTCGCCCTCATATACGATGTATCCGAGGCCCGATGCGCCCATGTCGGAGCGCGCCCACTCGTTGAGCTTGTCGAACCAGGAGCGCGGCTGACTCGCCGCGCCGGGCGCCGGAATGGCGCGCACGACGCCGCCTGCCTTGATCACATTTTTGAACGCATTGAACGTGACGCTCGGCTCGTTGAACTCGTCGGTTATGTCGGCGATCACGAGCGGGTTGCGCAGATCCGGCTTGTCCGAGCCGTATTTGACCATCGCTTCGGCGTAAGGGATCAGCGGAAACTTCGGCGACACCGCCTTGCCGCCGGAAAACTCCTCGAACACGCCGCGCATCACCGGCTCGACCGCGTCGAACACGTCCTGCTGGGTGACGAAGCTCATTTCCAGATCGAGCTGATAAAATTCGCCGGGCGAGCGATCGGCGCGCGCATCCTCGTCGCGGAAGCAGGGGGCGATCTGGAAGTAGCGGTCGAAGCCCGAGACCATGATCAGCTGCTTGAACTGCTGCGGCGCCTGCGGCAGCGCGTAGAATTTCCCCGCATGCAGCCGCGACGGGACAAGATAGTCGCGCGCGCCCTCGGGCGAGGACGCGGTCAGGATCGGCGTCTGGAACTCGAAGAAGCCTTGCTCCTTCATGCGCCGCCGGATGGAATCGATGACCGCGCCGCGCATCATGATGTTTCGGTGCGGGCGCTCGCGGCGCAGATCGAGAAAGCGATATTTGAGCCGAATGTCTTCCGGGTATTCCTGCTCGCCGAACACCGGCATCGGCAGCTCGCCGGCGGG
>JBKOXY010000331.1:0-1366 GCA_046725125.1 Pseudomonadota bacterium
GGTTCCGGACGATGGTTGTTGCGTCCGCTTTGGTTGGATCGGTCTCGACATATGCCAGACCGGACCGGCCGAAATCGCAGAGCACCAGGTGCACATCCACATCAAGGGAGGGGACTAGGGACGCGGGGCTCATGACGCTTATCACTGACGACAACCGGGATTAGTTTGATCTCGGTCCTGCCGCAGGTCAACGACCAATGCATCGCTGCCGGGAGGACGATGACCTTCCCGCGCCACTTACGAGGCGATCGCGCGCTGCAGTGCCATTTTTGAGCTCAGAAATGTCGTCGCAAAATATCCCTTTGAAAGGTCGCGCAGTTTTCCGGGGATCCAGCCGAATTCCGGCCGCAGAGACTATTCGCGTTCGAGCTGCAAGGGTGGGAGGCGCAGCTCGGGCCTAGTGCCAGCTAAGCAGCTGCTCTCGTGGCCGCCGAATCTTCAATGTTCTAATTTGCCGCTGCTCGGTTGCGCATTTCTAGGGGGCGCTTTGTTGTGCGAGCGATAAGGTTGCCGACCTTCTTGCTAAAGGCCGGAGTTTCAAACGGCGCAATCTCTCTACAATACATCCAAAGCAGGGCCGACTTGTCCGTGCTGATCACATTTTCCGAGAAGCGCCTATTTTCGATACCCTTTTGAGCCATGGGCGCCCTCCGGACATGCACAGGCGGCCGAGCCAATTCTTCGTCCTCAGGAATGACTCCCCTCATCCACCACTTACATGCTGCTCGCAACGCCCACGCGCGTATTTTGGTTCGTGCGCAGGCGTCGGTAAAGGGCTTGATCAGCCAATCCGTGACGCCCGCCGAAGCGCCGGCCGCCTGATTTTCCTGTGCGGCGACCATGATCACGGGCAGTTGATGCTCGCGATCGTTCTCTTGCTCGCGGATCGCGCGGCACATTTCGATACCGTCGGTACGAGGCGGGTCATGTTCGAGTATCGCCAGCGACGGGCGGTCTTTCGCGATGAGCGTTCGCGCCTCATCCATGTTCGAGAAAAATTTGGTGTCAACGCCCTCGGCTCGAATGGCCTCGGAAAGGGCTGCTGCCAGCTTTGTGTCCGCAACACCGAGAAGCACGGACCGCTCGGCCAGCGTCGGCTCGATGGGCATCTCGGCCTGAAACTCTCTGGCGCGACGCGCAGAGTGTTTCGCGGGGGAGGGTACTGCTTCCACGACCTGCCCTTCGACTGCAGCAACAACGTCCAAGGAAGATGCATTTTCCCGTAACTTTGCCTGGATGTTCGCGACCAGGCGATCGATGGCGTCGTCATCTCTGAGTGGATCGTGATGGGTCAACGCGACCTTCTTCACCTGCGCGAACCTGCCGAGGTTCACTACGTATTCGACTGAGCTATGCCCCCAGCCGA
>JBKOXY010000100.1:0-5855 GCA_046725125.1 Pseudomonadota bacterium
AGCCCGAAGAAGAAGGTCGTGTTGGCGAGGTTCGGCCCGCCGCCGAGGCACAGCGTTTTGGCGAGCTCGAACACGATCACCTCGCCAAACCGTTCCGCCGACTTCAACCCGATGGAGCCGAGGCCGCCGGAGGTGATCACGAACACGTCGGCCAACTGGTTGGGCGCGTAGGGAAGCTTGAGCGCCGGGCCGAAATTGAGCACCAGCCCGCCCAGGCAATCGGCGCTGCCCGCCGCTTGGGTGAGGCTGATGCGATACATGTAGCCGGCCTTGCCGGCGGCGGGGGTGCCGGGGGCGCCGCTGAAGGTGCGCGACTGCAGAAACGCGGTGTTGGGCGCGGCCAGATACGGCAACGGAATAAACCCGACGCTGTCGCTCACGGTGATGGTGCAGGCCGGGTGGAACACGCAATTGACGGCGGGGGCGTTGACCTCGACCATGGTGAGCGGCTGCGCGCGCGCCGCGAGCATGCCGAGCGCGAGCGCGGCCACCGCGCCCGCAGCAACTCTCAAGATGCGCATCTTCGCCCTCCTCCGCCGCCGAAACGCCGCCATTGGCGCGGCAGCCATCTCGGCGTTCGATTCACGCCGATAGTCCTGCTATCGTCAAGCTCCCGGTAGGCGCAAGACCGCGACGGCGAAGAGGAATCGCCTCCAGCATGGTGTATGCTTGCGCTCCAACCCAACTGACGTTTCGACGCCGATGACCGAGGAGGCCCCCATGTCAGCGCAACCCCGCAAGGTCGTGCATCCCGACATCAAGCCCAAGAACACGCCGGCACTGGCCTCGCGCTATCTCGACGTTCCCAACATGCCGTGGGAGCCGACCAAGTTCGCAGGGATCCGGATCAAGGTGCTTTATAGCGATGACCGCGGCATGACCACGGCGCTGTTCAAGCTCGATCCCGGCGCCGTCGTGCCACTGCACGAGCACACCGCGCTCGAGCAGACGTTCGTGCTCGAGGGCACGCTCGAGGATCACGAGGGTGTGTGCGGGCCGGGCCAGTTCGTCTGGCGGCCGGCCGGCAATCGGCACGAGGCGGTGGCACCCAACGGCGCCGTCATCCTCGGATTCTTCCTCAAGCCCAACCGCTTTGCCCGCGGCGAGAGGTTCTTCACCGAGGACGGGGCGGAGTAGAAGCGGCCGCGGCGAACCGGACCGAGGCTAGCGTCCCGATTCCGAAGTTCGCAAGCCGCTGCGGCACACTCTCATGCGAACTTCGGAATCTAAGGGACACTAGCAAGCTTATGACTCTAGTGTGGTTTTTTGGATTTGAAGTTCCTATACGAAGCCCACTGCAAAATCGTAGGAACTTCAAATCCACCACCCTAGCGTGCCACCCGGGCCTGGCGGGCGGGCGGGCGCTTGCGGGGCCGGGCAAGGTTTCAGAAAGCCGTAACCGCGATTGATGTCGACATCGGCCACGCACATATTGCCGCGGCGAACCGGGCCGACGCTGGAGTACCATTCCCAGCTGGCGTTCACCCCGGCGGGGCGGGCCTGCGCATAAACGTCCTGCACCCCGGCTATCAAAGCTGTAACGCCGATACTGCAGATGAGAGCGCGCTTCATCACATAGCCTCCTTTTGGACGAACAAATGTCGCAATGCGGATTGCTATCATCGGCATGAGTAAAGGTTTCCAATCTGTCGGGCATAAACTTCGGATCAAATAAAATCTCCGTATGCGTTTCATCGAACCGGCGTTGCAGCGTGCCGGCTTCATCCGCACGATCATCGAAACGTTTAGCCAGGATCGGCCAGCGTCTCAGTTAGGCGAGCGATATGGTCGCGCCGACACTCGACAAGGCCGTGAACGCATGAAGGCCGCGGCGCTCGAGGCAAGACGCGGAAAAAGACCAATGTCCGGCACAGGTTTGCGTCACCTCGCGCGTGCGATAAATTGGGCCGAATCGGCAACCCCTGAGGTCGGCGAGGACAGCATGGCGCGCGAGACCTCGAGAGCAGTCTTCGCCTGCGGCTCGATCCTGCTTGTCGTCGCCGTCGCCGGCTGCTCCGAATTCTCACTGTGGGGGAAACCGGACAAGCCCATCGATCCCAACGTCTATCCGGAAAACTACAAAAAGGACGTGCTGGCGTACGTGAAAGTTCATCCCGCCGAGATGTTGAACGTGCGCGAGGCTTCGATCTCGGCACCCGCGCTGAGACAATTCGGTAGCGAAAGCCGATTTTTCGCCTGCCTGCGCGTCAGCGGCCCGGATGGGCGCAAGGACAAGACGGTGATCTTCTACTCCGGCGGGATCAATCAATTCATCGACGCAGAGGGCGAACAATGCGGCGCCGCCCCGTATCAGCCGTTCCCCGAGCTGGTGGCGCAGATCACCCAATTGAAGGGGAAGAAATGACGGGACATTTTCCCCGCCTTCCCCGAAATGGCAGTCCTCGCGACGCGCCCTTCGACGCGTCTTCGTGAACTTGCACCGTAAGTTGCAGCATGCAAATGTCCCGGCCGCCACAACCCTCACGTAACGACATCATGCGCTTTCGCACATACTTTGCTGCCGGACTCGCCGCGCTCGCCAGCGCGTGCGCCGGCCACCTCGACTCCCCCGCGCCGGCCTACGTTTCGCCCTCGACCTTCGAAAATTTGACGTGTCGCCAGATCGGCGAGGAGCAAAAGCGCATCACCCGCGCCGAGGCTACGGGCGGTAGTCTGGACGGCAAGCCGGGCGATGCCAACGACATCGCGCTGCTCAAAGGCGCGATGGAGGCGCTCGAGCAGGTGTCGATTGAAAAGAATTGCAACATCGAATTTCAGCACGGATGACGCGGACCGCGCGCACGCCGGTTTCCCCAACCTCCAGTTCTGACCCTTAATCCGGCTGGATGCCGGCGTCCTTGACCATCTTGCCCCATTTGCCGAGCTGGACCTTGACGAAGTCCTCCAGTTCCTTGGGCGAGCTCGAAAACGCTTCAAAGCCCACGTTGCCGAGATTGGATTTCACCTCGCCGCTGTCGATGATCTTGCGCAGCTCGGCGTTGAGCAGCGTGATGATGTCCGCAGGCGTGCCGGCCGGCGCGAAAATCCCGGCCCAGGAATCCATGTCGAACCCTGTGACTCCCGCCTCGTCCAGCGTGGGCAGCTCGGGGATCAGCGTCGAGCGCTTCAGCCGCGTCACCGCCAGCGCGCGCAACGTACCCGCTTTGACGTGCGGCAGGCCGGTGGTGAGGTCGGTGAACATCATCGACACTCGGCCGGCCAGCACGTCGTTGAGGGCGGGCGGCGCGCTCTTGTAGGGGACATGGAGTATGTCGAGTTCGGCCCAGTGCTTGAGCGTCTCGCCGGCCACGACGCCGGAGGTGTTGCCGCTGGCGAACGACAGCTTGCCGGGATTGGCCTTGGCGTATTCGATCAGCTCCTTCACCGACTTCGCCGGAATGCTCGGGTGAACGCACAGCATCAGCGTATAGCTTCCCATGCGCGTGATCGCCGTGAAGTCCTTCACCGGATCGTAACCGATGTTCTTCATCAGGAAAGGCGCGGCCGAATGCGGACTGTTGGTGCTCATGAACAGCGTGTAGCCGTCCGGTGCCGAGCGCGCGACGTATAGCGCCGAAAGGGCCCCGTTCGCGCCCGGCCGGGCTTCGACCACGACGCTCTGCTTGAGCACGGCACCGAGGTGCTGAGCGACCACGCGGGCGATCGTGTCGGTGGCGCTGCCCGGCCCGAACGGAACAATGATCGTGATCGGCTTGCTCGGATAGGTGTCGGCGTGGGCCGCAAGGCCGAACGACAGCGCGCCAGCGGCGATAAGAATGCGCAGGAAAGTCTTCATGCCACGTTCCTCCCAGATTCGAGGCTGTCATTGATGGCGCAGCGCCCTCGCATCCGCACGCGCCTGATTGAGCTCTGGCATCAAGCATAACGGATTTGCACCACCGTCGGGCGTCCGTTGAAAAGGAGCAATTGTCGCAGCCATGATCTCGATCCGGCTCGCCCAGCGGGACCCAGGTCTGCCGACCTCCCTACCCGCCCGCGGCCTACGACATCCATGCCCATGGGTTGGGGTCGCACCGACGTGGGGCGGCCGTTCATCGGATTGACAGGTTCGCTCCGGTACGGTCGCCTAAGGCACCACCTCGGCGCTCATTGGCAGGACCGTGACCACGAGTGATACGGTAATCGCCGCGTACGGCCCGCCCACGGTGCGCGCCTTTCACGCCTCCCACGTCGCCGCGAGGCTATGCTGCTTCGTGGTGCTGCTCGCTCCGGCGTTGTGGAATCGCTATCCGTTGTTGCAATACGACACCGGCGGCTATCTCGCCCGCTGGTACGAAGGCTACCTCGTGCCGAGCCGCTCGACGGTGTTCGGGCTGTTTCTCCACGTCGGCGAAGGCCTGCATTTCTGGCCCGAGCTCATTCTGCAAACCGGCTGCGCCATCTGGGTCATGTCGCTCGTGTTGCGGGCGGCTGGATTTGCCGTGGGACCCTGGCACAGGACCTTGATTGTCGCCGGCCTCGCGCTCGTCACCGCCCTGCCCGTGCTATCCAGCACCCTGCTGACCGATATCTTCGCCGGGCTGAGCGTGTTTTCGCTGCATCTTCTGATCTTTCATCGTTCGCTTTTCGCACCCATGGAACGAATTGGGCTCTTTTTGCTCATCGCCTTCGCCGCGGCCACGCACAGCGCGACGCTCGCGGTGCTGCTTGCCGTCTTGGTTCTTGCCGTTCCGATCCTGCTCGTCTCGCGCCCTCGCCCCCTGCGCGCGCTTCTCCCGGCCGGCGGCGCCATCGTCACGGGAGCGGCCGTGCTGCTCGCGGCGAATCTCGCCTTGTCGGGGCAGCTCGCTTGGACGCCCGGCGGCTTCGGAATTGCCTTCGGCCGCATGCTGCAGGATGGAATCGTCAAGCGCTATCTCGACGACCATTGTCCAACTGCGCGGCTCAAGCTCTGTCCTCACCGCAACGAGCTGCCGGCAACCGCCGACGATTTCCTGTGGAGCAACTGCGTCTTCAATGAGCTCGGTCGCTTCAGCGGCCTCGGCGAGGAAATGCGCTTCATCGTGCTGCACAGTCTGCAAGAATATCCGCTGCAGCAAATGGAAACCGCCCTTGCGGCCTGGGCAAGGCAGCTGCGGCTGGTTGCGACCGGTCAGGGCACGCACGATCAAATCTGGCACACCTACGGCATCATCGAGCGCTACATTCCCGGGGAAGTGCCGGCCATGCGGAACGCCCGGCAACAACGCGGTGAGCTCGACTTCGATCTGATCAATCGCGTCCACGTACCGATCGCGCTCGGCTCGACGATTCTTGCGCTGGTGTTGCTCGCGCGAGCAACAATTTCGAGCCGCTTCGACGAGACGGGGAGGCTTGCCGCAACCGTGACGGTCGCCATCCTTGCGAATGCGTTCGTGTGCGGGGCGCTGTCGGGACCCCACGATCGCTATGGGGCGCGTATCGCCTGGATCGCGACGTTCACGGCCGCCATTGCGATGCTGCGCGCAATCCACGATTTGCTGCCGAACGCAAAAGGCGCTTGGGTGCAGCGCGCGCCCTCGCCCCGGCTCGGGACCATGGAAAATCAAGTCTGAACGTCCCATGGCCCCTGACATCCGCGGGTCATCGCCGCAGGTCGCAGCCGCGCCGCGAGCCGATTCGCGCCAGCTTCGGCCCGGCTTCATCTCGATGCCTGGAGCTCGTCGAAGAGTCCGGACGACCGCTTACTCTTGACGTAGAACCGCCACGCAATACCATCTTCATCTCCCGTTCGGTCCAGGACGTAACGTGAAGCTAACAGCGCGGCGAATTCGGGCCACCGATCGGCGGCGTCGAACCCGCTTACTCCTGGCCATTGGGCATTGGTGAGAAGGATGGCTGCTGGCGGATCGGCT
>JBKOXY010000191.1:0-4252 GCA_046725125.1 Pseudomonadota bacterium
GCGAAAGGCTCTCGATAGCTTTAGGCCCACAATCCATCGAATTGAAACCACGTCTACTTTCGCTGATGAAACAACTGTCGGAGCAGGCTTGAAACCTAAACTGCGGGACCCTGCTGCTCTATGACGAGGTCGGGGCTGCCACAATCGCCGGAGGCCGCTCCTGCATAACACTCAACGGAATGTTTACCTCGCAACTCAGGCCATCCGGTTCAAATCTAAGTCGAGCCTCGCCCTGTAATTGGCCCGGTAGCGCTTGTTCTATAAGTCGAGAGCCGAAGCTCCTTCGAGAAGGTTCTTGGACAGGAGGACCACCGCGCTCTTTCCAATGCAGCTTGAACCGCGGCGGGTGATCTTCGGAGACAGCCCACGAAATTGAAACGCGTCCGTTGGGTGCAGACAGCGCGCCGTGTTTCACAGCATTCGTGCAGAGTTCGTGAATTACCATTGAAAGGGAGATAGCAGGGCCGGAAGAAACTGCGATGTTGTCCCCGGCGATTTCAAACTGATCAAGGCTTTTAGATTGGAAGGCCTTCACGGCACCTTCGATCAAGGTCCGACACCCTGCGCCAGTCCATCGCTCGCTGACCAAAAGGTCTTGCGCTGCTCCCAACGCATGAAGGCGGTCCCCTATCGTTTTAGTGGCCTCTTCTAGGCTATTCGCTGACGTGAGACTTTGAGACATAATTGCCGAGACAATCGCCAGCGTATTCTTCATCCGATGATGAAGTTCACCAATGACGACCTCCTGTAGCTTGGCGGCGACGCTGGAAGCCTGCGCGTCGATGCCCGCCTGAGCGAGTAATTCCTTCAGATAGTCGGGCTCGTCTTCGCCTAGGCGTGGCATGATGTCTAGGAAGGGCTTCCGCCCAAAGGTTGAAATGGCGAAAAGATATTGACCTCGTGCTCTTCAGTTTGCAAGGGCCGGAGCCAAACGCCTGTTCCGTCACAGGGACCAAAAAATGGTTGCGCGGAGCGCACAACGACGCAACCCGATGACTGATGCCGTGAGCGATGTCGCATATTGTGCAGGTTTTCGGACGCCGGGATGACGAAGCTATCCCCGCGCACCGACGGCCGGCGTCCGAAAAGCGCCAAGGCACGAAATCGCGGGAGGTGAGGCACCGACGGTGCAGCGGGCGCTATGGGGATTTTGCCGCGGGCTCGGGCTTGAGAAGACTGGACCGGAGCGGTTGCGATGATCGGGTTTCTGCCACGCGTAGGCGCGTGCGTCGGTATGATCGAGCGTTCTGGGCGTCGCGCGACAAGATTGGTCGCGCGACTGCTGGTGAATCGAGCACACCGATGCGAGCGTGGGCGCTGCCGGCTGAGAGCCGGCCAGAATGGCGCTCGTCACTGCGGTCGTCGATCGGCGGCGATGGTCTCATGATGTGTCGATCCTGATCGCCGCCGGTGCCGGTGTGGGACGGTGCGTCGGCTCGCAGCCGCGCTCAAAAGTCTCGATGACGATCATGCGGGCGCCGCAGCACGGGCATGGACGCGGCAGCACGCGGGGCTCGTCGATCGCTGCTTCGGGCGTCTCTGGTTCTTTTGGGCGAGACGGCACGGCGAGCAGCTCGCGCGCGTGGGCAATGTTTGCGGCTCGGGCGCCGGTGGCGAGCAGGCCATAGTGCCGGATGCGATGGAAGCCCTTCGGCAGCACGTGGATCAGAAAGCGCCGGATGAACTCATCGGTCGCCAGCGTCATGGTCTTGTAGCGGGCGGGCCCCTCGATGCGATAATCCTTGTACTTGAAGGTAACGCCCTTGTGGTCGGCGGCGACCAGCCGGCGATTGGAGATCGCGATGCGGTGGGTGTAGCGCGACAGATAGCGCAGCACCTGCCTGGGCCCGGCGAACGGCTCCTTGGCGTAGACCACCCAATCGATCTCGCGCAGCGGCGCCAGATAGGCATCGAATGCAGCCTTGTCGGCGAGCCGCGCAAGCTCGCCGAAGAACTGCAGGCGGCCGGCGCCGTGGGCCGCGACCAGCATCTGCAGCAACAGCCGGCGGAATAACGCCGAGAGAACCTCCACGGTCAGAAAATAGCGTGGGCGGCACGCGATCCACCTCGATCCATCCGGCGACAGGCCGCCACCCGGTACGACCATGTGGACATGCGGGTGGTGGGTGAGCGCGGAGCCCCACGTGTGGAGTACCGAGATGAAGCCGATGCGAGCGCCGAGATGCTTGGGATCGGCCGCGATCGTGAGCGTGGTCTCGGCCGAGGCTTTGAACAGCAGGTCGTAGATCACCGTCTTGTTCTGATAGGCGATGTCGGCGATCTGCGCCGGCAGTGTGTACACCACATGAAAGTAGGGCACCGGGAGGAGATCGGCCTCGCGCGCGGCCAGCCACTCCCTGGCGGCTGCGCCTTGGCACTTCGGGCAGTGCCGGTTGCGGCAGCTGTTGTAGGCGATGACGGTATGGGCGCACTTCTCGCAGCGCCCCACATGGCCGCCGAGCGCCGCCGTGCGGCAGCGCTCGATCGCACTCATGACCTTCAACTGGCCGAGACTGACGTGGCCCGCATTGGCGCGCCGCCACGCCGCCCCGTGGTCGCGGAAGATATCCGCGACCTCCAGCGCTGGACGCGACACAGCTCCCAGCCGTTACGCCGGCGGCTGGTCCTTCCTGCTCTTCCTGGGTCTCTTGCGAGGCTGTGACAGCCGGTCGAGCGGGCTCTCGATGCCGGCGATCATGCCGGTGGCGACACGGGTATAGCGCGCCGTCGTGTCCAATTTGTCGTGACCCAGCAGCGCCTGGATGAATCTGATATCGGTGCCATCCTCAAGCAGGTGGGTCGCGAAGCTGTGGCGCAGCGCGTGCAGCGTCACGCCCTTCCTGATCCCGGCCGCATCGGCCGCCTCATGGAACAGGCGGTTGAGTTGGCGGGTCGTCATCGGCTTGCCGCGCCGGAGGCCGGGAAACAGCCAACGTTCTTCCAGGGGCGTTCTCGCGTCGTGCCAAGACGGACGCGCCTTCCACCATTGCCGTAACAGAGCGAGCGTTCCGGACGACAGCATGACATTGCGGTCCTTGCGGCCCTTGGACTGCTCGATGCGAATGATCTTCTGCGCGCTGTCGATATGCTTGATCTTGAGCCGGACCACCTCGCCGGCGCGCAACCCGCAGCCATAGCCGAGACTGAGCAGTGTGCGAGCCTTGAGGCTGCTGGCGACGGCCAGCAGGCGCCGCGTCTCGTCCTGGCTCATCACCAGCGGGATCTTCTGCGGCTCGCGGATGTGATAGATCTCGGCGGCAAGATCCAGTCGCCGCAGCGTCACGCGGAACAAGAACCGCAGCCCGGTCATGATGCGGTTGCGATTGCAGATGCTCACGCCCGTCTCGGCTAGGTGCAGCTGGAAGCGGCGGATGTCCTCGAGTGTGGCCGTGTCGGGGGACCGCTTCACAAACGCCGCGAACCGCTTGCAGCTGCTGATATGGCCTCTCTGCGTGCCCGCACAGAGCTTGCGCGCATTCATGTCCTCGATCATGCGCTGGCGCAGCGGGCTGACAGCATCCGTACTCATAGGAAACTCCTGTCTTGAATGAGGTTGACGACACCTCGATCTTCAAGACAGGGCGACCCGCGCGCTATCGACGATCTTGACCGCGGCTACCGTGCTCGCGGTCGGGCTCCCCGCGCAGCGGGCTATCGCGCAGCGATTTAGTGGTGTGCTGGGCATGCTCAGTAGCTTGGAGGTGAAAGTCCTCTACTCAACCTGATGGAGGTGAAGGGTTAGCGACAACGCAAGGGCTGTCGCCGCGAGGCGAGGTCTGAAGGAAGCGTACAGCAAACGTGCGAGTCGATGGACAAACATCGGGTACAAGGCGCGAGCGTCGGACAAGCGGGCCACTTACCGTGAAGTCCATATCCATCAAGGATGCGAAGCGTAGACCCGGCGACGGTGCACGGAAGGCGACTGAGATTACCCCAGGAGATCTGCTCTGTGTCGCTTCGGCGACTGAGGGCGCCGTGAGGCGGTCTGACCGCAGGGCAGAAGTCAGCAGAGGGCATAGTGGGTCATGTCGTCGGCGAGGCTAGTGAGGCACTCCGTGCCGAAAGGCGGAGTCAACAGATAGGTCGAGCCGGGAACGGTGGCTGAAGGCCCGAACGAGAGGAGAGGCAAGTAGGACATGAATCTCGAGAGCGACAAGCGGCTGAACATCCAGTTGAGACTGGACTTCTCATCGACGCCGACGGGTGAAGCCCGGCAGGCGGGACGGGAAGACATCGAATCGCTCTCGGTGGT
>JBKOXY010000063.1:0-7744 GCA_046725125.1 Pseudomonadota bacterium
TGGTGGCGGAAGCTGCCCGCCTACGCCGACGCGGTCGAGGAGGCGTATGCGATCCTGCAGTCGCTGCGGCTCGCCGCGAGCTGCTATCGGCCGACCTACGAGCTCGCCTACGGCCAACAACGGCTGTTGGAGATCGCGCTCGCTCTTGCCACCAAGCCGAAGGTGCTGCTGCTCGACGAGCCGGCGGCCGGCGTGCCGCAGCAGGAGAGTGCCGAGCTATTCTCGGTCATCGCCAACCTCTCGCAGGAGATCGCGGTGTTGTTCATCGAACACGACATGAACGTCGTGTTCCGATTTGCACATCGTATCATCGTGATGGTCGGAGGACGGATTCTGCTGCAGGGGACGCCCAAGGAAATCGCCGCCGACGCGCGCGTGCGCGAGGTCTATCTGGGCGGGGCGCGCCATGGCTGAGGCGTTGCTCGCGCTCGACGACGTGCGCGCCGGTTATGGCGACGCCGTCGTGCTCGACCGCATCACGCTCGATGTCCCGAACGGCGGCAGCCTTGCCGTGCTCGGACGCAATGGCGTCGGCAAGTCGACGCTCCTTCTCACCATCATGGGCTTCACCCGCGTCAGCCGCGGCGCCATCATTTGGCGCGGCCGCGACATCACGCGTGTTGCGCCGCATTGGCGCGCCCGCAACGGCCTCGGCTGGGTGGCGCAGGAGCGCGAGATTTTCCCCTCGCTCAGCGTCGAAGAAAACCTCGTGGTCGGGTCGCGACCGGGGCGGTGGGACCTCAAGGCGGTCTATGACTTGTTCCCGCGTTTGAACGAGCGCCGCGCCAGCAGGGGCAACCACCTGTCGGGCGGCGAGCAGCAGATGCTGGCGATCGCGCGTGCGCTCATGACCAATCCGGCGCTGCTGTTGCTCGACGAGCCGCTCGAGGGACTTGCTCCGATCATCGTCGAGGAGCTGGCCGCGGCGATCCGGCGCATGACCGCGGATGAAGGCACGGCCTTTATCCTGGTCGAGCAGCATGTCGAGGTGGCACTGTCGCTGACCGACGACGCGATCGTGCTGGAGCGCGGCAGCATCGTGCACCGCTCGCGCTCGCAAGACTTGCTGAAGGAGCAGACGACGCTCGATCGCCTGATTGGATTGCGCCTGGCGGAGCAGCAGAGCGCGCTGTGACGCTCGATTCCTAAAGCCGACTTGGCGCGCGGCCGGCCGGTCGTCCTCAGTTTGAAAAACGTCAAAGCTTCTCCGCGATGAATTTCAAGATCTCCGCGCATTGGCGGTTGACGTCGTTGGTCGCTTCCCCTTGATGCGGTGCTTCGGCCTGGATGGCCCTCGACACCGCTTCATCGAGGAGGACCCTCACCGCCTCGTCGCGGGTGAGCACGCCCTTTTTGACCAGAGCCCGGAATAGCGCGACCGTGGCGGTGACGGCCGCCATCGTATACGCCGCGTCTTCGAATGCGTTCATCTCATGCTTTCTGGTGGTGATCCAAACGGCAGCAAGATCTCACATCACTTGCCGAGGTCGGATGCGTCAAGACGGTAGCGCCCTCGAAAGCGGTCCGGCCGCTGCGGACATAAGTGGTTGCATCTCAAGGTTATTACGACCGCGGGATCATGCCCGGGATCTGTGATTGCAATACAACAGTTCGCCGCAAAATCTTGACCGCAGGGGGTCATCCTCTTGCATCCCGCAGCACGGCATCAATAGTGATGATGGGACAGTAGCGCCGCTTGCGTTCCCGCATTGGGAAGCGGCGCGCTGGCAGCGTACCGAGAGCGTGCGATGTCGTCGTATGTAATGTACTGCCGGGCCCAGGCCGCCGAATGCGCGCGGCGGGCCAAATTGGCGAGTTCGCCGGAGATCGCAGCCAGCCACCGCAGTTTGGGCCTGCGATGGCTGAGATTGGCGGAAAAAGCGCAAGCGGCGCCCTTCGGCCGAACGAGCAAGCCGGACACCGCGATCCGGGCCGCCCGCCCGTAAACGCACAACATCTCCCTGCGGTCGATTTTTCACCTGACGCGTTCGAAACGCATGTCCGCCGTCGCGTGCTCAGGGCTGCAGCACGGGGCGGCCCCGCGGGCGCAAGGACGCAGGCGGGGGGGGGCGAACGATGTCAGCGCTTTAGTGCGCCGCGGCGACGACGGCGTCCTCGTAGTTGCCCGAGCCCATGCCGCTGTCGGCGAAGATGCCGTGCTCGGCGATCCACTTGAAGGTCTCTTCGTACACCTCCTTGGTGTAGGGCTCGAACACGAGGCGCTCGCCCGGCCCCCAGCGGCGCGTGTCCATCGTGGCGTGGTAACGCGTCGGGAATTCTTTCTTGTAGTAGTGGGTGTAGCGATCGGGGCGCAGATCGATGTCGCGTTGCGCGCGCTTGAGCGCGCGGAAGAACTTGCGCAGGTCTTCGGGGTCCGGATCGCCCGTCACCATGGTCGCGATCATGAACGTTGTGTCGATCACCTTGCGGAAACCAAGCTGTTCCGCGAAGTAGTAGGGGCCGCTGAACAGAGCCGAGGCCTGCGCCTTGCCGTCGATGAGCTGATCGAGGCGATGGAACAGCATGCCGTCGGCGAAGGTCATATTGATCTTGTCGGCCGGCATATACTGCTCGAGCGCCTGGATGGTCGAGTAGTGGCTGCCCGATTGATAGCCGACGGCGATGGGAATGCCGGCGAGATCTTCAGGCTTCCTGACCGGTGAATCCTGGGGAACGAAGACGCCCGACGGCGCCACGGAATAGACGTCGGCATAGAGCCGACCCTTGCCCTTCGATGCAGCAACGCCGACGGTCCAGTGGCAGGCGCAGCTCACGTCCGAGCTGCGGCCGCGCTCGAACGACTGCATGGCGCCGACCTTGTCACCCTTGTAATGGTGCGCGCCGTCGGTCGACTTGATGAGCTCCTGAAAGACGTAGTCGAGGCCTTCGTCCTTGAAATATCCCTTCTCCTCGGCGACCCATTCCTGCAGCCGAAAGTGCGGCTCGATGATGAATTTGTCCTTGCTCATGTTTGCCTCCTTCTCATGTCGTTTCGTTGCGTCTCGAACGAGCTCAGCAGTAGGCGTGGTTGTCTGCACGCCTGTCGCGGTGCTCCGCGACCCGCCGCGCGCCGATCATCTTCACGTGCTCGTCCATCAAACGGCGCGCGCCGGCGGCATCGCGTATTTCGATGAGTGACGCCAATTCCTTGTGGGCGTCGAGGATGCGGCGCGCCACGCTCGGCGTAAGCGTCGGATTATGCGCCGGCCAGGAGACGTGTTGCAGCGAGATGAGCTGCACCACCAAGACGCGGTTGTGGGACGCCTCGGCGACCGCGAGATGGAATTCGCGCGAGGAGCGCGTAAAGCCGGCGACGTCGTTGATCTTGCGCTCGGCCTCGGCGATGAGCTCGCGCAGCCGGGCATGATCCGCGGCGGTGGAATTGACGGCGGCGAGCTCCGCCGCGCGGCATTCGATGGCGCGCTGCGCATCCATGATCTCGCCGACCGACACGCCGGCAAGATCGAGCTGCACGGCCAGCGCCTCGGCGAACAGGCGGGCATTGCCCTTAGCGATGCGCGCCCCGCCTCCGGAGCCGACCTTGATCTCGACCACGCCTTGGGCTTCCAACGTTCGCAACGCGTCGCGCGCGACGATGCGGCTCACGCCGAAACGCTCGGCCAGATCCTTTTCCGTGCCGAGGAAATCGCCCGGGCGAAGCGCTTTGGCGAACAGCGCGTCGCGCACCTGAACGACGATCTGCGTCGACATGGTTGCGGTGCGGAAGGGAACAACCTTCCGCTCGCCGCTCTTCATGGCCGGATGAAGCCGCATGCAAAGCTTCCCCGCTGGTCGGGCCTGCTCACGGGAGAGCGGCCGCAAACGTAGTAACGATCATAAAGATGATATCTTTGCCTTACCGCAAGTCAACCCCCACAACCGCCGGCGTCAGTGCCGCGTCTTCGGGCCGGCGGGCTCGACGAGCGTTATCCACCGCTTCACCTCGCCACTCCTCGGGCTGCCGGCGCGACCGGGCCCCAGCGGCGGCAACGGGTCGGCGACCTTGTCCGCCCTCGACGCCTGGCAGCGCGAGTGATCTCGTCGATGATCTGCCTTCGCTGCGCCTGCGGGTGTTGCGCGCCGGCGCTCGAAGCATTGCGTGCACCACGCACGCGTCGCTCGGTCGCGCTACCTCAATCGCGCTGCGCGACCACCGTTTGCGCGAGCCATGTGCCGCCACAAAGCTTCGACGCGGCCTTGACCCCTTGGCGCAAGCGCGCAAGCTAGCGCCATGTTCGTCGCCTTCTTCCACGAGCTCAAAGCGGCCGGCGTGCCGGTGACGCTGCGCGAGTATCTCACGCTGATGGAGG
The DNA here is from genome assembly GCA_046725125.1 of Pseudomonadota bacterium. GTDB lineage: Bacteria > Pseudomonadota > Alphaproteobacteria > Rhizobiales > Xanthobacteraceae > VAZQ01. Next base: position 4,311 of record JBKOXY010000063.1, read on the forward strand.
CGATGGAGGAGGATCTCGCCGGCCGTCGGGTCGAAGACTTCTATTATCTCGCGCGCACGGCGCTGGTGAAGGACGAACGCAATCTCGACAAGTTCGACCGCGTCTTCGGCCATGTGTTCAAGGGGCTGGAGTTGATGAGCGAGGCGCTCACCCCCGAGATCCCGGCCGAGTGGCTCAAGAAGCTCGCCGAAAAATATCTCACCGAGGAAGAGCGCAAAGAGATCGAGGCCGTGGGCGGCTTGGACAAGCTGCTCGAACTTTTGCGCCAGCGCATGCGCGAGCAAAAGGGGCGCCACCAGGGCGGCAAGAAATGGATCGGCACCGCCGGCACCTCGCCCTTCGGCGCCTACGGCTACAATCCCGAGGGCGTGCGCATCGGCCAAGACGGGAACCGCAACTTCCGTGCCGTGAAGGTCTGGGATCGCCGCGAGTTCAAAGACCTCGACGACCAGGTCGAGCTCGGCACCCGCAACATCAAGATCGCGCTGCGCCGGTTGCGCAAGTTCGCCCGCACCGGCGCGCCGGAGGAGCTCGACCTCGACGGCACCATCAAGGGCACCGCGCACAAAGGCTATCTCGACATCCTGATGCGGCCGGAGCGGCACAACGCAGTGAAGGTGCTGTTGTTCTTCGACGTCGGCGGATCGATGGATTGGCACGTCAAGGCCACCGAGGAGCTGTTCTCGGCCGCGCGCAGCGAGTTCAAGCATATGGAGCATTTCTATTTCCACAACTGCCTGTACGAGAAGGTGTGGAAGGAAAACCGTCGGCGTTTCGATGACACCACGCCGACCTGGGATGTGCTGCACACCTATCCCCACGACTATAAGGTGATCTTCGTCGGCGACGCTTCGATGTCGCCTTATGAGATCATGGCGCCGGGTGGCTCGGTCGAGCACTTCAACGAGGAGACCGGCGCGACCTGGATCGAGCGCGTGGCGCGAACCTATCCGGCCTGCGTGTGGCTCAATCCGGTGGCGGAGAAGGACTGGGACTACACCCAATCGATCCGCATGATGCGCCAGCTCATGGGCGGGCGGATGTATCCGCTCACGCTCGAGGGCTTGGACAAAGCGATGCGGGAGTTAGTGCGCTAGGGCGCCGCCCGATTCGATGGGTTGCTCGCACGCGCGACGCGCTAGAGATTGCTCGGCGTTCCGATCCAGCGGCCCATGCGCGCCAAGTGGCGCGAGATGGCGATATCGGTGACGCGTCCGATCAGATTGGCCACCGGCACCGGGCCGTGCGCGATCTTGTCACGACTGTCGACGCTGTTGGCGCGGTTGTCGCCCAGCACGTACACGTATCCGAGGGGCACCCGGATTTCGGCTTCGTTGGCGAAACGCGCCTGCGGGTCGCCGGCGTCGACATAAGGCTCCTCGACCATCATGCCGTTGACGACGGTATGACCACCCTTGATCGCAATGCGGTCGCCTTCCACCGCAACGATGCGTTTGATGTAGTGGACCTGCTCTTGCTTGGGGTGCACGTAGACTGCGACCTCGCCCCGGCTGGGGTGGCGGCTGCGATAGTAGGTTGCATCAGCGAGAAAGTACTCACCCATCCGCAGCGTGGGTTCCATGCTGGGGGTGATGGCGTTCAACCACAGCAGCTGGCCCGACGACTTGGCGTGGAGGGCATAAATGCAGGGCCCCGCGAAGATGAGGCAGGCGAGCACGAAGGCGCCGGCGTAGGTCGTCCATCGGTTGTAGTGATGGGGCGGATAGTCGCGCATCCGATACGCGCGCGAAACCGCATCGACCATGATGTAGAGCCACAGCCCCACCAACAGCGCCAGGCTGACGGCGAACATCCAGAAGCGCGCCAAAACGCCCATCATCGCGAACATCAGCAGCATGTCCGCGATCATGACCAAGATGAATAACGTGATTCCGCGGCGGGCTTGGCCGATGTAGAGGTGCCCCAGCCCAGGCGTCAGCGCCGTCAGCAGCGCCGTCACCCAGGGGGAGGGGCCGCGCCGTTGGTTTGATTGATCGTTCGCGCGGGCCGGCGCGTAGTCGGCAAAGGCCATCAAGTTCTCCGAAATCTTTGCGTGCGCGGTCCCCCGACGCCGAGGCCGCACCTCTGGTTGAGTATTAGTCTCGCGAGCTCGGGTTAAGGTTCGAGGCGGCGCACGATTGTTTTGCGGGGCCCGCTACAGCTATTGCGGGTTTTTCGAAGTCTAGACAATCTTAGATTGAACGTCCTCAGTCGTCGCTTCAACGCCGCACCGCCGACATATGCCCCGGCCAACGCCATCGCCGCTGCGACGCCAAGCGCAGCCAACCGGACCGCGACATTCACACCAGCCGCCACCCCCTCGGCCCCGCCGGCCGAATGGGTGATATCCTCGATCAGCAACACGATGAGGGCGGCCGCGACCCATCGCAGCAGGCGAAAACGGTGCCAGGGCGGGGGAAGGCGGCTGAGCGCCGCAGCCGTTATTCCGCTCGCGACGAAGGCGAGACCGGCGATGCCCCACCAGGGTCCCGTCGTGCGCAGGTCCCGCGTCCCGCTGGAGAAAAAATTCTCCCACAGGCTCGCTAGGTCGAAGCCGGCGCCGGTCAGATAGACCTCAAGCGCGAGGGCGGCCAGGACCCCGCACGTCAGCGCCGTCGCGTAGATCAACGCCGGCGGCAGCGCGGTGGGGGAGAGTTCTCGTTTGGGCCTCTGCATGCCGATCAATGCCGCAAAGCGCCGGGGGTACAACGAATGCCCGGGGTGAGCCCGGGCATTACCACAGGTTTCGCCGCTGCAAGCAGGCCGCGGGGTTAGCCGCGCCGCTCGGCCTCCCAGACGCCCGAGCAGGCACCGTTGCCGTTGCCGCTCCAGGATCCGGCGCCGCTCGTGCCCGCAAGCCGACCCTTGCCGGTCGCGGACTTGTCGCCGGCGCTCACGGTGACGACCACGGCGCCGTTGTTGGCGACCTTGCCGCTGATGTTAATGGGCGTCGATCCCGCGTTGCCGAGGTTGCCGTTGGTGATGCGGACCGGATAGCGATAGGCCGGATCGCATTGGCCGGCCTTGGTCATGATCACGACGCTCCAGAGCCCGTCGTAGCTCGGCCCGGCTTCGGCTCCCTCGAGCGCGGGAAGCGCCGCCACGGTGGCGAGCGCTGCCAACCCCAATAGGCCCGCGGCCCGGGTGCAAACTCGCGAACAAGTCATGGTATCCCCTTCCTGTTTCGTGCCGGGCGCCGCCCCCGACATCCCGGGCGAAAACGGCACTGAACGCAGTGATCCTTGATGCGCCACTCCGTTAGTCGCAGAACAGCCGCGATTGGTTCAAATCCCCTCAACCCCGCTCGCTGCGACCACGGTCTCAGCGCGGCCCGAGAGGGCATGCGCCTTCAACGGGGGAGGGGGAAGCCTGCTGTCATTTTCCGGGCGCGCGGCGAGCGCCCGCAGTCGAGCGGAGGAGAGCATGCCGGCTGA
>JBKOXY010000121.1:0-3846 GCA_046725125.1 Pseudomonadota bacterium
GCCTCGTGCGTGCGGATGCGCGCCCGGCCGACCGAATTGACATAGTCGATGGCGGCGCCAAGCCCGATCGCCTGCACAATCGGGGGCGTGCCGGCCTCGAATTTGTGCGGCGGCTCGCCGTAGGTGATGCGGTCTTCGAACACCTCGCGGATCATCTCGCCGCCGCCGTTGAACGGCGGCATGGCCTCGAGATGCTCGTACTTGCCGTAGAGCACGCCGATGCCCGTCGGCCCGTAGAGCTTGTGGCCGGTCACCGCGTAGAAGTCGCAGCCGATGTCCTGAACGTCGACATCGAGGTGGACGGCGGCCTGCGCGCCATCGAGCAGAACCGGGATGCCGCGGGCGTGCGCGCGCCGCACGACCTCCTTCACCGGCACCAGGGTGCCGAGCATGTTCGACATATGGGTGATCGCGACCATCTTGGTGCGCGGCGAGAGGAGCTTTTCGAATTCGTCGATGAGGAAATTGCCCTCGTCATCGACCGGAGCCCATTTGATCACCGCGCCCTGGCGCTCGCGCAAGAAGTGCCACGGCACCACGTTGGAATGGTGCTCCATGATCGAGAGCACGATCTCGTCGCCGGCCTTGATGCGTTCGCGGCCGAACGTGTAGGCGACGAGATTGATGGCCTCGGTGGCGTTGCGGGTGAAGATGATCTCTTCCTTGCGGGCCGCGTTGAGGAAGGCGCGCACCTTCTCGCGCGCGTCCTCGTAGGCCTCGGTCGCGGCGTTGGCGAGGTAATGCAATCCCCGATGCACGTTCGCGTATTCGGCGGTGTAGGCGTGGTTGAGCCGATCGAGCACCGCCTTCGGCTTCTGCGCCGAGGCGGCGTTGTCGAGATAGACGAGCGGCTTGCCATAGACCTGCATGGCGAGGATGGGAAAATCCTCGCGGATGCGGGCGACGTCATAGGCGCCGTTGGTGACCGCGGGATGCATCGTCATCATCCTCGCGCCTCGAGCCAGGCCACGACGTGATCCATCAGCGCGTCGCGCAGCCCGGCGTGCTCGATCCCTTCCACCGCCTCGCCGACAAAGGCCTGGATCAGAAGCGCCTCCGCCTCCTTCGCCGGAATGCCGCGCGCCTTGAGGTAGAACAACAGATCCTCGTCGAGCGCGCCCGAGGTCGCGCCGTGGCCGCACTGCACGTCGTCGGCGAAAATTTCGAGCTCGGGTTTGTTATCGGCCTCGGCCGTTTCCGACAGCAGCAGCGCGTGGGTCGCCATCTTGGCATCGGTCTTTTGCGCGTGCCGCCGCACGATGATCTTGCCCTGGAAGACGCTGCGGCCCTCTTCGTCGAGCACCGATTTGAACACTTCGCGGCTGGTGCAGTCCGCGACCGCGTGGTCGCCGACCAGCGTGGTGTCCGCGTGCTGGCGGCCCTTGAGCAGGCTCGCGCCGCGGATGCCGGCAATCGTGCCTTCGCCGTCGAACCGCATGAAGGCCTGGTTGCGCACGATGGCGCCGCCGGTCGTGAACAGGAACTCGTTGAAGCGGGCATGCGCGCCGATCGCTGCAATCAGCGTGGAGACATGCAGCGCGCCCGCGCCGTCGCCGGTGATCTTGATGTGATCGACGTGCGCCTCGTCGCCGACCTTAAGCTCCAGCACCGTGTTCACCTGGTCCTCGCTCGCCGTCGAGCCGACGTGGCTTTCGACGAGCATCGCACGCGCCCCCTTCTCGATGACGACGAGCGAACGGGCGAACACCGCAGCGGGCTCACCGCCGGCATTCACGAAGACGAGATGGATCGGCTGCGCCAGCGCCGCGCCTTGCGCGACGCGGATCACCGCGCCGTCGCCCATGAACGCCGTGTTGAGGGCGACCGCGACGTCGTCCGTGGGCACGATCCGACCCAGATGGGCGATGAGATCGCCATCGCCCGCCGCCAGCGCCTGCGCCGTGGAGCGGATGGTGAGGCCCGCTTCGAGGCCCGCAAGATCGGAGAGTTCCGGCACCAAAGCGCCGTCGACGAACACGACGCGGCGCGCCTCGATCGCGGGGAGCGTGGCGAGGACGTCCTTGGCGCACGCCTTCGCGGCCGCGTCGGGCACATTAGCGAGCGGCTTGGCGTCGCGCATGAGCGCGCGTAAGTCGGTATATTTCCACTCTTCGACGCGCCGGTGCGGCAAACCTTCGGCCTCGAAGCGGCGGAAGGCGTCCTCGCGCAGCGCACCGACGGCGCCCGCGCCCGGAAGCGCCCGCTTGACCTCGGCGAAACTCTGCGCCAGCGCGGTCTCAGCCGCAGTCTTGATCGGACGGACCTCGGCGTTCATCGCAGTCTCACGCCATCTCTTCCTGGTACTGGGCATAGCCGGTGGCTTCGAGATCGAGCGCCAGCTCCTTGTCCCCGGTCTTCACGATGCGGCCGCGTGAGAGCACGTGCACCACGTCCGGCACGATGTAGTTGAGCAGGCGCTGGTAATGTGTGATCACCACGAACGCGCGCTCGGGGGAGCGCAGCCCATTGACGCCGTCGGCGACGGTCTTGAGCGCGTCGATGTCGAGGCCGGAATCGGTCTCGTCGAGCACGCACAGCCGCGGCTGCAACAGCGCCATCTGCAGGATTTCGTTGCGCTTCTTTTCGCCCCCGGAGAAGCCGACATTGACCCCCCGGCGCAGCATCTCCTGCTCGATGCCGAGCTTGCCCGCCACCTCGCGCACGCGCTTGAGGAATTCGGGCGTCGAGAGCTCGTCCTCATCCCGCTTCTTGCGTTGCGCGTTGAGCGCGGTGCGAAGAAAGGTCATTGTCGCGACGCCGGGAATTTCAAACGGATATTGAAAGGCGAGGAAAAGACCCTTGGCGGCGCGCTCCTCGGGCGCAAGCGCGAGAATGTCCTCGCCGTCGAGCAACACTTCTCCTTGCGTCACGACGTAGCCGTCCTTGCCGGCGAGCACGTGCGCGAGCGTCGACTTGCCCGAGCCGTTCGGCCCCATCAGCGCATGCACGCTGCCGCGGCTGACCGAAAGCTCGAGCCCGTTGAGGATTTTCTTGCCGTCGACTTCGACGTGCAGATTCTTCACTTCCAACAGATGCATTCGATCCTACCTTGATCATCGTCCTGGGGAGCCGCCGAAGGCGGCGTCTCGAAGGACGAGGGCACCGGGTGTTCATTTTCCGCCTCCATCCTTCGAGACGGCCGCTTCGCGGCCTCCTCAGGATGAGGGCTTGCGTCACTTCATCCGTCTTCGCCGTCGTAATAGTCGGCGGGCGCCATGCGGCCGAGGCCGGCATAGGTTGCGGTCTTGAAGTCGGCATTCTTCACGCCCGCTGCGACGGCGATCTTCTTGGAATCGGGATAGTCGACGACGTCGACCCCGCCCATGGTCGAAATGCCGAGATAGCGCAGGTCGTCGGAACCGGTATTGATGAGCTGATGCGCTTGGGTGCCGGCCGGCGCGGCGACAATGTCGCCGCTGCGAACCGGGACGGTCGTGTCGCCAAAGCGATATTCACCCTTGCCGGACACGACGAAGAACAACTCGTCCGCCACGTGATGGCGGTGGAAGGGGAACGCCTTCTTGCCGGGCGGCACAACGTGCACCGCGCAGCCCAAGCCATTGAGCCCGATCAGCGGGCCGGCGCGGCCCCATTTGACCGCGAACTGCTTGCCGTTGCCGCGGTCGATCAGCGGCACGTCGTCGATATTGATCACGGCTTTTTCGGTCATCCCACGCTGCCTTCGAGACTGATCGAGATCAGCTTCTGCGCCTCGACCGCGAATTCCATGGGCAGCTGCTGGAGCACGTCCTTGACGAAGCCGTTGACCACCAGCGCCACCGCGTCCTCCGCCGACAAGCCGCGCTGGCGGCAATAGAACAGCGTGTCCTCGGAGATCTTCGAGGT
>JBKOXY010000151.1:0-3187 GCA_046725125.1 Pseudomonadota bacterium
GATGTTTTGCTCATTTTCTAACTATATAGCACATTTTCCGCCAAAATCAAAGCCTTGCGGCGCTGCAAACGCCCGATTCCGGGCATTTCTGAATTACATTTTCGTCACGCCTGGTTAACGGGGCGCTTAGTCGCCGGTTCCCGGGTTGGCGGAGAATTCCGTTTGGAGCTTGTTGGGCACGTCCTCCCAGGCCTTGGCGTCGGCCGGAGGCTCCTTCTTCTGCGTGATATTGGGCCAGATTTTCGCAAAATCCGCGTTGAGCTTCAGGAGGTTCTCCAGCCCCGGCTCGGTGTCCGGCTTGATCGCGTCGACCGGGCATTCGGGTTCGCACACGCCGCAATCGATGCACTCGTCGGGGTGGATGACGAGCATGTTCTCGCCCTCGTAGAAGCAATCCACCGGGCACACCTCGACGCAGTCCATGTATTTGCACTTAATGCAACTTTCGACGACGACGTAAGTCATTTCCGAACTCTCCGGGCGCGCGCTGACTAGCGCATGGGCTCCTGGCAAGCAAGAGTTGGCATCTTGCGGACCGGTTTGCCAGCCGGCCAGACCTACCGCGGCGCCCTAGGGGTCGTCCTCGCCGCGCTTGCGCCCCGCCGCAGAACCCGGCGAGGGCTCGAGCGTCTCGCACAGCGCGCGGGCCTCATCCGCCGAGCCGCGGCGCTCGGCAAAGGCCACGACTTTGAGTACGCGGACCGCGCGGTCGAGCGCGACCGTCACCACGTCGCCGGGCCGCACCGCGCGGCTTGGCGCATCAACGCGGCGGCCGTTGATGCGCACGTGACCGGAGGCGGCGAGATCCGCCGCCGCCGCGCGCGTGCGCACCACCCGCGCGTGCCAAAGCCATTTGTCGATCCGCTGCCGGTCCAAGCCGGGCGCGCCTCAGCGCGGCTCCTTGGTGTTCGCCTCGAGCTGCTCCTTGAGCGCAGCAAGCTTGGCGAACGGTGAATTCGGGTCGGGCTCTCGATCGCGGCGGTCCCTGCCCTCGCCGCGGCTCTTGATGTATTTCGCGCGCAGCGCTGGATCGCGATCCGGACGATCGCCGCGCGAGGCCCGCTCGGCGCGCTCGCCGCGCTGCGGCCGCTCCCCACCGCGCCGCGGTTGCTCCGCTCGCGGCGGGCGAGGAGCGCGCGGATGACGCTCGGGACGATCCGCCCGCCGCTCTCGTTCACGCCGTTCGGTGCGGTCGGGACGGCTGCGCGGGTGCGCGTCGGGCGCGGGCGAAGACTCAGCCGTGCCCGCCGCGGGCGCTGCCTCGCTGTCGGCGCTGACTGCGGCCGTTCCGACGGGGGTGGCCGCAACGAGCTGCGCCCCCGGCTGGCGTTGGGGGCGACGCTGGCGCGGACCACGTTCATGGCGCGGCTTGCGCGCATGCTCGTCGCGACGGACCGGCCGCCAAACCTCGATGAATTCCTCGGCCGCAAATTCCGTCTTGGGTGCGACCTGCGACGGCGGCTGAGACACCGCGACGTCCTGCGCCACTCCTTCGGCCTGCGCGGAGACGGCAAGGGTTGGCGCTTGTGCGACGCCGACCCCCGGCTCCGCCGCGTCGGCGAGCACCGGCGCGCTCGACCGCTCGACCGGCTCGTTCGGCGCAGATGCCGCCGCTTCGACCACCGCGTCTTCGACCGCCGGCGCATCTGCCGTCGCTGCCTCCGTCGTTTCGACCGAAGGTTCGGGGCTCGGTTCACCGTCGACTGCAGGCGCCGGCGCAACGGCGTCATCGGTCGAGGCAGCTTGCGGCAGCGTGGCTTGCGCGGAGCGCGCCGCCGGCGGCGTCGATTCCACCGGCGCCGGCGGCAATTCGGCCGCCTTCGGCCGCTTTTCCATGCGATAGCCGAGCGAGCGCAGGACCGAGGCGAAATCCTCGCCCGAGCAGCCCGCAAGCGACGTCATGCCGACGGTCACGGTGAATCCGAAGCCCTCGATCGCGCCGGGCGGCTTCGCGCCCGCTGCGCCAGCGCGCCATGCGAGCGCCGGGCGGATGAGATCGGCGAGCCGCTCCAAAATATCGACCCGCACGGCGCGTGCGCCACAGACCCGATAACCCGCGGTGCGGTAGAGCACCTTCGCGATCTCCTGGTCGGCGGCGATCGAGGTGCGGCCGCTGGCGGCGAGTTGCTCGATCGCTTCGAGCCCCTTTCTCTCCGAGCCGCCATGTTTGAGCGCCCACAGTTGCGTCGCCAGCACCCGCGGCGCCGGCTTGAGCAACGCCGGCAGATAGATGTGATAGGCACCGAAGCGCACGCCGTATTTGCGCAGCGTCGCGCGAGCGGGCTGGTCGAGGCCCTTGACCTCGTCCGCGACCTTCTGGCGATCGAGCACGCCGAGCGCTTCCGTGAGTTGGAACGCTACGCCGCGCGCGATGCCGGTTATGTCTTCAGCGGCGGCGAGCCGGAACAGCGCCTCCAAGAGTCTCTCGATGTGGGACTTGAGCCACAGGTCAAGTCGCGCCTGCACCGCGTCGCGCGGCGCGCCGGAGAGATGCTCGTCGGCGATGATGCGCACGCGCGGCTTGAGCGCCTCCTCGCCGGCGATGAGCTTGCCGACGGGTTGCCCGAGCCACCTGATGGTGCCGTCGGTTGCGAGCACGAACTGCCCGTCCGCCGCTTGCGAGAGACGCGTTGCGCGCGCGTCGATTTCTCCCGCCAGCGCCTTCTGCGCGGCGCCGGCGAGCGCTTTGGCTTCGGAGCCCGCGGCCGAGGCGGCGGCCGTGAACATGAATCCGTCGAGCCGGCCGATGGCGTGACCCTCGACCACGACCTCTCCGCTCTTGCTGATGTCGGTCTCGAGCACCGCGTTCTCGCGTAGCCGGCGCATCAACACGCTGGTGCGGCGATCGACGAAGCGCTCGGTCAATCTATCATGCAGCGCGTCCGACAACTTATCTTCGACCGCGCGCGTGACGCCTTGCCAGTGCTCGGGGTCGACCAGCCAGTCCGGGCGGTTCGCCGCAAACGTCCAGGTGCGGATGTGCGCGATGCGGTTCGACAGCGTGTCGATATCGCCGTCGGTGCGATCCGCCTGCTCGACCTGGCGCGCGAACCAGTCGGTCGGGATCGTTCCTTCCCGCATCAGGAAGCCATAGAGCGTCGTGGCGAGCTCGGCATGGGTGGCGGGCGAGATTTTGCGATAGTCGGGTACCTGGCAGACGTCCCACAGTCGCTCGACCGCCGCGCGC
>JBKOXY010000354.1:0-2568 GCA_046725125.1 Pseudomonadota bacterium
AGGAAGCGTGGAGCAAAGTCGCGACCCGACGAACAGAAATCGGATACGAGGCAGCGCTGGTCGGACGAGCGGGCAGGCATTCGCGAAGTCCATTTCCATCAAAGGCCAGAACTGTAAATCCGGCGGGTGTGCGATGAAGGCCGTCGGGCTTACTCCGAGAGATCTGCACCGTGTCCTTCGGGACTGAGGACGCCGCAAGGTGTTCTGACCGCGAGGCAGAAGTCAGCAGAGGGCATAGTAGGCCGGGGTGCCGGCTGAAGGCCCAAACGGTCCCCGATAAGGGGTTGAAGGAAAGGGCAAGTAGATCGGACGTCTCATGACCGCATCGCGACCGCCATACCAACTCGAGTTGGACTTGCCGATGCCCGGCCGGGGTGAAGCCCCGCGCCGGGAGACGCAAGAGGTCGAAGCGGTCACGGCGTCGGCCGAACGCGAAAGCCCGGCATCCACAGAGCATCTCATGGAGGCAATCTGTGACCCAGACAATATAGAAGCAGCGTTGGACGCGGTTGTGCGCAACAAGGGGGCGGCCGGCATTGACGGGATCACCGTCAAGCAACTGCCGGGCATCCTCCGCACGCGCTGGCCGGAGATCGAACGACAACTGCTCCAGGGGCGCTATCGGCCGCAACCGGTGCGTCGGGTGAGAATCCCGAAGCCGGCCGGCGGGACGCGCAACCTCGGCATCCCAACCGTGATCGATCGCGTGATCCAGCAGGCGATCTTGCTGCGGCTTCAGCCGCTGTGGGACCCGACATTCAGCGAGCACAGCTACGGCTTCCGGCCGGGCCGCTCCGCTCACCAAGCGGTGGCGCAGGCGCAAGCCTACATCATCGAAGGCTATCGGTTCGTTGTGGATATCGACCTGGCGAAGTTCTTCGACCGGGTGAACCACGATCGCCTGATGGCCGCGGTGGCGGCGCGCGTGTCCGACCGGCGGTTGCTTCGGCTCATCCGGAGCTACCTGACGGCCGGTGCGCTCGACAACGGGTTGTTCGAGGTCAGCCGGGAAGGGACCCCGCAAGGCGGTCCGCTCTCGCCCTTGCTCTCGAACCTCGCGCTGGATGAGCTGGATCGCGAGCTTCAGCGTCGCGGCCACCGGTTCGTGCGCTACGCGGATGACTGTAACATCTACGTGCGCAGCGAAAAGGCCGGCCGGCGAGTCATGGAGAGCCTGACCCGCTTCATCGAACGGCGTCTCAAGCTTCAGATCAACGCGGAAAAGAGCGCCGTGGCCCGACCGTGGCACCGGTCGTTCCTCAGCTTCACGGTGAGGAACGAACCGGAGTTCCGGCGATGCATTGCCGCCAAGGCTTTCGTCCGGTTCAAACACCGGGTGCGCGAGCTGACGCGGCGACATCGGGGCATCAAGCTGGAACAGATGATCCGCGAGCTGGCCGCATACCTGCGGGGATGGGCCGGCTACTTCGGCTTCAGCCAGTGGCACGAGTTGCCATCTCTCGACGGCTGGATCAGGCGGCGCTTGCGTTGCGTCGTCTGGGTCCAGTGGAAGACGCGGAGCAAGCGATATCATGAGCTTCGCCATCTCGGCGTGCCTGGGCCGGCGGCCAGTGAGGCCGTCTTCAGCCCGAAAGGTCCGTGGCGACTGAGCTTCACGAACGCGATGCACCGCGCCTTCACCAACGCTCGCTTCAAACGTCTGGGCCTGCCTCCCATGGAAAAGCTGGTGAACGCTCAATCCGCCGAACCGCCGTGGTACGGACCCGTATGCCCGGTGGTGTGGGAGGGGTGGCATCGCGAGATGCCCCCCTATCCCGATTGACGTGGCCAAATCGATCAGCGATCTCGCTGCGACAAGATGACAGTTGCTCACTCGATCACCTCGTCTGCGCGGGCGAGCAGCGTCGGCGGCACTTCGAGGCCGAGCGCCTTAGCGGTCTTGAGATTCACGACCAGCTCGAACTTGGTCGGCGCCTGCACCGGCAGGTCGCCTGGCTTCTCGCCGCGCAGAACACGGTCTACGTACGATGCCGCGTCTCGATACACCCCGGCCCTGCTCATCCCGTAGGACATCAAGCCGCCGCTAGCGGGAAACACCCGAAAAGGGTAGACCGTTGGCACGCGATGCCGCGCAGCAAGTGCAACGATGGTCTCGCGGTGGGTCATCGTGAAGGAGTCCGGCATAACGATGAGGCCACCGGCCGGTTCGCCAGCCATCGCTTCGACGGCGCGTGCGATTCCGCCGTCATCCTCAACAGCCGCTTTGCCGAACGTCACGCCGAGAGACTGCGTGGCGGCTTCCAGCACGTCCCAGTATTGCCCGGTATGGGTCTTAGGGTTGAACAGGGCAGCTACGCGGGCGAGGCGCGGCGCGACCTCCTTCAGGAGCTCCAGCCACTTCCCACCCATGGAGGGAACGTAGTTGGTGAACCCGGTAAGGTTTCCGCCCGGCCGCGCGAGGTTCGCGACTAGTCGCCTGATTCAGTCAGATTGCAGGGTATAGATGCTTAAGTTTGATGCGAGCATTTTTGGTGGTGAATTGCCAGTCGGCCTTGGTGTGGTTGGCATTGCGGTCGTGCTCCCAGGCGGCGATTTCGTCGATGAGGA
>JBKOXY010000113.1:0-4024 GCA_046725125.1 Pseudomonadota bacterium
GGTGGCGACGACGTTGTGGCCGCTGCTCGTATCCGCCAGCAATTCATCGAGCAGATAACGCCAGCCCGGCCGGTCCCACAGATGGTGGTGGGGATCGACGATGGGCAGATCGGGCGCAAGGATCGGCTCCTTGCGCCGATCGAGCCAGTCCTGGCGGACGGGAAGATAGTAGGGGGTCGACGTTGCGGCGGATGTGGACGCGATCGACACGGCGGGCTCCCTCCAGGCGGTAGCATCGCAACAGCACGTCACCTACGATAGCACGGCCCCCGTGCCGGGGGTGCGCAAGCGCAAGATAAGCGAGGCAGATCCTCATGCCGATCAGCTCCAAGTACCTCTTCGTGGTGAACATGGATGTCGATGCCGACAAAGAGGCGCTCTTCAATGAGGTCTACGACACCGAGCACATCCCCAATCTTCTCAAGGTGCCGGGCGTGCGCGCAGTGACGCGGTTGGCGGGAGAGCACTTCGCCCTGAGCATCGGCGGCGCCGAGAAGAAGGTCGCGCATGACGGCCCACGCTACAGCGCGGTTTACGAGATTGACGGCCCCCACGTCCTTGTCAGCTCGGCGTGGGCGAAGGCGGTCGAAGAAGGCCGCTGGCCGGGCCAGGTCCGGCCCTTCACGCACAATCGGCGGCATGCCCTTTACAAGGTGCGCTAGCACGCTGCGGGCGAAAGCCGTCGTGACTCAAAACTGTCGCGAAGGTCGTGCCGATGGTGAAAGGTTTGGATCGCGCGGAGGCTGAGCTTGCGGGTTGAGGCGTAAGGCCCGGTTCTATACAGTCACTCGCGCGCGCTGTTTCAACGGCGCGGTCAACCCTCGTGCGGTAGTGGTCTTCAACGACAGTCTTGGGAGGTTATTCATGCGAAGGCAGATTTTGCCGTCACTGCTTGTCGGTGCGGCAATGCTGGTCAGTACCGAGTTGCGCGCTCAGCAACCTGCTCCGCCCAATCTCGACGCCGTTCCTGAAAAGATGCCGTTCAGCACCGCCTATGGATCGCCGATTGGAGCGAAACGCGCCAACGCGGTGATCGAGGCCGCCGCTGCGGAAGCCAGCAAGAAGGGCTGGCCGATGAACATCGCGGTCGTCGACTCGGGCGCCAATCTTGTCGCCTTCCTGCGGATGGACGATGCGCAACTGGCCTCGATCGCAATCGCCGAGCACAAGGCGCGCGCCGCAGTCAAGTACCGCCGTCCGACCAAGGCCTTCGAGGACGTGGTGCAAAAGTTCGATCTCAAATACATATTGACCCTCGATGACGTCATCGCGTCGCGGGGCGGCATCCCGTTGATCGAGGACGGCAAGATCATCGGCGCCGTCGGCTGTTCGGGGGGCACCGGGTCGCAGGATGAGGTGATCTGCACGGCAGGTGCGGCGCTCGTCAACAAGTAGCCGCGTTGCCCGCAGGCGTCTGTCGAGTTGGCTCCGTTGGCCGATCGGGCCAGCGGAGCCGTAGGTCGATTTGAATATTCCGTCGGCACGAAGCCGGCGCCGCGCCGTCCTTCGGGGTAGGCAGCAACTTGGCTTGCCTCGGGGACAAGCGGCAGGCGCGACCTTTCGCCGAATATGTGGAGCCTGCGCCGCGGGATAGAGTGGTAATATCGAGACCACGGGGGTACCGAGATGCTCACCCGTCGTCACTTGATTGCCCTCTGCGCTGCGCCGGCACTCGCGCCCAACCTTTTCAGACGCGCGGCGCGTGCGCAGACCCCGAAGGGCGATTTCCCGAACAAACCCGTGCGCCTCATCGTGCCGGTCGCCGCCGGGGGCCCGACGGATATCGTCGCGCGCATGCTCGCCGAAAAGCTTTCGAAGATGTGGGGTCAACAGGTCGTCGTCGAGAACAAGGGCGGCGCCGGGACCAACATCGGCAACGAATACGTCGCCCAGTCGGAGCCCGACGGATACACGGTCTTGTTCGCCACCGCGTCGCTCGCGGTGAATACCAGCCTCTACCGCTCGCTGAACTACGATCCGACCGCGGATTTTGCGCCGGTCTCGCTAGTCACCCAGCTTGCCTATTTCGTGTTCGTGCCGAACTCCTCGCCGGCCCATTCGATGAAGGAATTCATCGACTATGCCAAATCCCGTCCGGGCAAGCTCACGATCGCATCGCCCGGCACCGGCAGCGCGCCGTACTTGGCCGAGATGTTGTTCCTACAGATGGCCGGCCTCCAGATGACGCACGTTCCTTATCGCGGCGCCTCGCCCGCCTTCACCGACCTCATACCAGGCCGGGTGGACTGCTATTTCGGCAGCGGCACATTGCTGTCCTACGCGCGGTCGGGGCAGGTTCGCGTTTTGGCGACCACCGGCGGGCAGCGGGATGCGGCCGCCCCCGACGTGCCGACCATCGCCGAGGCGGGCGTGCGAGGTTACGACGTGACGGCGTGGCAGGCGCTGTTCGTTCCGGCCAAGACGCCGCCTGCGATCGTGCGCAAGATCAGCGCCGACACCAACGCGGCTCTCGCCGACCCGGCGATCAAGGACAAGCTCGCCCAAACCGGTTACCTGGCCGAAGGCTCTTCGCCCGAGGAGCTGGGACAGCTGCTCAAATCGGAAATCGCCAAATGGAGCGCCGTCATCAAGTCGGTCGGCATCAAGATCGATTAGCGCGCGTGGTCGTCAATCCAACCCGTCGGCCGTGGCTCGCCGATCAAGTTTTGAGAACGATGGCGGAATTCGGCGAAAACCCATGACGCCACGCTCACTCAGCCAACGCGCACGGCCCGCGCTATGGGCCTTCGTCGGTCTTGTCCTGTTCGCCGCTTCGGTCGCGCGGGCGCAAGATTATCCGAACCGCACCGTCACCATCGTTGCGCCTTCCGCGCCCGGCGGCATGTACAGCATCCTCGCCCGGCTGATCGGCAGCAAGCTCGAGCGGCTTTACGGGCAATCGTTCGTGATCGAGAACCGGCCGGGTGCGAGTTCGATCACCGGCTCGGTGTTCGTCGCGCATGCGACGCCGGATGGATATACGCTCATGACCGCCGCCAGCACCACCATGGCAACCAACGTCTCCTTGCACAAGAATCTTCCTTACGATCCGCTCGCCGATTTTATCCCGATCGTGCAGATTGCCAGGTCACCCGAGGTTCTGTTGGTCAACGCGGCGCTGCCGGTGCGCTCGATCGAGGACCTGGTCAAGCTGGCGCGTTCCACCCAGGGCGGACTGTCGTTCGGCTCGGCCGGCCCTGGGACCGGACAGCATCTCAACGGCGAGCTCCTCAAGATGAGGCTCGGCATCCCGATGCAACATGTTCCCTACAAGGGCATGCAGCCTGCGCTCAACGATCTCGCCGGCGGGCATATTGCGATGATGACCTCGCCCATCCCGCTCGCGCTTCCGCTCGCCCATAGCGGCAAGGTGCGAATGCTCGGCGTGACGACGAAAGAACGCGTCGGCGCCATCCCGGACGTGCCGCCGCTCGCCGAAATCGGCGTGCCCGGATACGACGCGGCGTCATGGTGGATGCTGGTGGCGCCCGCCAAGACGCCACGCTCGATCGTCGACAAGCTCCACGCCGACCTGCGCGTGGTTCTGCGTGAACCGGATGTTCGCGAAGAGTTCATCCAGCGCCAGGGGCTGATCCCGGTCGACTCGGCCGCCCCCGATGAATTGCGGACGTTCGTGCAAGCCGAGATCGCCCGCCTGGGCGACATCGTGCGCAAAGCCGGTCTCGCAGGGAGCGAATGACGTCACCGGTGCCAACGCTCGTCGTTGCGTTTCGCGCAATCTCAGAACCGTGAGAATCAGGCGGGCTTTGCGCTGTCCTTCGGGACCGCGGGCGCGAGCGCTAGGCGCAACCGCTCGGCATCTACGGCGATCTCGACGCCCGCGCGTTCCTGCTGCAGCAGCATCACCGAGCGCGAATCGCGGCCGCCCCACCCACGCGCGAGAGCTTCCGTCATCTCGGCGAGCGTGAGATTGCACATGCGCATGGGCACGCCGAGCTCGCGGCCGAGCGCATTGGCGAGCGAAACGTCCTTGTGGGCGAGCTTGAGCGCGAAGGCCGGCGGA
>JBKOXY010000427.1:0-9290 GCA_046725125.1 Pseudomonadota bacterium
GGACTTCGTGCCGATCGCGGTCGGAGCTTACGTACCGCTGTTGCTGTTGTCGCATCCGTCAGTCCCCGCACGCGACCTCAAGGAGTTCGTGGACTATGCGAGGCAGACGAAAGAGCCGCTGTTCTACGGTTCCACCGGCCCCGGCAGCGTCATGAACCTGATGGGCGAAGTGCTCAAACGCGACACCGGGATCAAGATGGATCACGTCCCGTTTCGCGGCGCCGCTCCGTTGGTGCAGGAGATGCTGTCCGGCCGAATCCAATTCGGCGGCGACCAGCTTTCGAGCTCGCTGCAGCACGTGCGCGCCGGTGCGCTCGCCGCGCTGGCGGTGACCAGCCGGTCGGCGGCGCTGCCAGAGGTCGCGAGCACGCGCGAGCTCGGCTTTCCCAACCTCGATTTGCGCGGATGGAATGGCTTCTTCGCGCCCAAAGGCACGCCGGAACCGGTAATCGCCCGCCTGCACCAAGAGATCGCCGCGGCGGCGAAGCACCCGGACCTGCCGAAGCGGATGACCGACGTCGGCGCCGAGCCTTCCGGCTCGAGCCAGGCTGAAATGCGCGAGATGCTGCGCGAGCAAATCGCCAAGGTGAGGCCGATGGTGGAGGAGCTCAAGCTGGTGATGCAGTAGGGCCGGTAGGCATAGAAACGGCAATGATCTAGACTCACCATGCCCGGCCTTGTGCCGGGCATGCACGTATTAAAACCGCCGTTGCTCAAGACGTAGATGGCGAGGGAACTCGCACTTGCTGCGATTGTGCCTATGACGTGCCGTACGTCCGGCAGCGCGAGACACGGGTGACCAGCCCGGCGACCTTTGCAGGAGAAAGCGGCATGGCTGATCCCTCCTTCGACATCATCATTATCGGCTCCGGGCCCGGCGGCTACGTCACCGCGATCCGCGCGGCGCAGCTCGGTTTTTCGACCGCAATCGTCGAGCGTGACTATCTCGGCGGCATCTGCCTCAACTGGGGTTGCATCCCCACCAAGGCGCTGCTGCGCTCGGCCGAGATCTTCCATTACATGCAGCATCCCAACGATTACGGTCTCTCGGCCGAGAAAGTGACTTACGATCCTGCCGCCGTGGTCAAGCGCTCGCGCGCGGTATCGAAGCGGCTCAACGACGGCGTCGGCTTTCTGATGCGCAAGAACAAGGTCACCGTGATCTGGGGCGAGGCAATGATCGACGCGCCGGGCAAGGTGACGGTGAAGACGAGCGCGAGCGAGGCGCCAAAAGGCGCGCTCGGGGCGGGTGCCTATCAAGCCAAGCACATCATCATCGCCACCGGCGCGCGGCCACGCGTGTTGCCCGGCCTCGAACCCGACAAAAAGCTGATCTGGACCTATTTCGAGGCCATGGTCCCCGACCGCATGCCGAAGTCGCTGCTGGTCGTCGGTTCGGGCGCGATCGGCATCGAGTTCGCCTCGTTCTACCGCACCTTCGCCGTCGAGGTGACCGTGGTCGAGATACTGCCGCAAATTCTCCCTGCCGAGGATGCCGAGATTGCGGCATTCGCGCGCAAGCAATTCGAGAAGCAAGGCATCAAGATCCTGACCGGCGCCAGGGTGACGAAGCTCGACAAGAGGGCGGACAGCGTGACTGCGACCATCGACGACGGCAAAGGCGGCACGCAGACGCTCACCGTCGAGCGCGTCATCTCCGCGGTCGGCGTCACCGGCAATATCGAACATCTCGGCCTCGAAAAGCTTGGCGTGAAGACCGACCGCGGCGCCATCGTGATCGATGCGCTCAATCGCACCAATGTGCCCGGCATCTACGCCATCGGCGACGTTGCCGGCCCGCCATTGCTCGCGCACAAGGCCGAGCACGAGGGCGTCATCTGCGTCGAGGCGATCAAGGGTCTCAAACCTCATCCCATGGACAAGCGTCTCATCCCGGGCTGCACCTATTGCTCGCCGCAGATCGCCTCAGTCGGCCTCACCGAGCAGGCGGCGAAGCAGAACAAGCTCGATATCCGCGTCGGCCGCTTTCCGTTCATCGGCAACGGCAAGGCGATCGCACTGGGCGAGGACCAGGGTCTCGTCAAGGTGATCTTCGACAAGAACACCGGGGCGCTGCTCGGCGCACACATGGTCGGCGCCGAGGTAACCGAGCTGATCCAGGGCTATGTCGTGGCGATGAACCTCGAGACCACGGAGGAGGAGCTCATCCACACCGTATTCCCGCACCCGACGCTCTCCGAGATGATGAAGGAGGCGGTGCTCGATGCCTATGGGCGCGTGCTCAACATCTGATGCCCGTCATCGACATTCACACCCATTGTTCACCCCGGACGCGCGGTGATCCATTCGGCGTCGCGCAGGCGCTGCGCGGGACACCGGTCGGCAAAAATGCGGTGACGAATTACCGTGGTTTGCCGGCGGTGTCCTACCATGACATGACGGATTTCGACCTCCAGCAGGAGGTTTGCGCCAGGGCCGGCATCACCGGCCGGATCATCAGCAATCCGTTCGCGGCGGAGGTCATCACCGCGATTTCGAGGAAGCCCGCGATCGACGTCGTCAAGCACGTCAACGACCAGACCGCCGCGGTGGTGGCGCGGGCGAAGAGCAACTGGGGCCTCGGCACGCTCAATCCACTCGATGCAAGCCACATCGCGGAGGGCGAGCGCTGTCTTGGAGCGCTCGGCTTCAAGGGACTGCTGATCACGTCGAGCTGGCACGGCCAATTCATCGACGGCGAAGCCGCCTTTGCGTTCTGGGAATGGGCGCAAGCGCGGCAGGTGCCGCTCTTCATCCATCCACCGCGCGTGCCGATCGGACACGACCAGCAGATGGATCAATACAAACTCGATGAGCTGGTAGGGCGGCCGTTCGACACTGCGATGGCGCTCGCACGCATGATCCTGTCCGGGCTGTTCGACCGCTATCCGGGCGTGAAGATCGCGGTCGCACATATGGGTGGCGGACTTCTGCCGGTCATCGGACGGCTCGATTTCGGCTGGCGGCTCGGCTGCGAGGGCATGCCCGAGCGCGCCGTCATTCGATGCAAGCAGCGGCCGAGCGATTATCTCGCCAAGCTTTACGTCGACACCATGGGCTTCTGGGCGCCGCACGTGCGCGAGACGGTGGAGGTGTTCGGCGTCGACCGTGTCATGTTCGGCACCGATTACGGCCCGGTGCCGATCGATCCCGGAGAGCATATCGGCATCGTGAAAGGACTAGCGATCCCCGAGGCCGACAAGGATAAGATCCTTTGGCGCAATGCAGCGCGTTTTTTCAACCTGGACGACGCCGCGTGACGTTTCGCCGGACGAGGATTGGAGGGGACATGGGGCGCTATCCAATTCGAAGGTGCTGCGGGTGCTTGCTCGCGGCGCTGCTGTTGTCGCCCAATCAGGGAGCCACGGCCGACACTGTCAAGCGCGTGGCAGCATCGGCGGCCGCCGCGCCGTCGGCGCTCGCCGTGGCCGAATATCGTCGCAAATTGGAGGAGTACACCCTCGCGCGTCAGAAATACGAGGCCGCGGCCGACGCGTACTGGGAATCCATCGCGGACAAGAGACGGCTGCGACGTGCCAAACGCCGCAACAATCAGGACATTGTGCTCGGCGATTACGTGTTGACCCAGCCGCCGGTCTATTCTGGCCCGCCGAAACCGGTCGATCCCTCGGCACCTCCCGAAGAGGCGCCACCAAGGAAGTACGTGCCGGTCGTGGCCGACTTTCTGCAGGCAGCGGCGAAGGAATTCAACTTTGTTCCGCAGCAGCCTCGTAGCGAGATGGAGTACAAACGCGCCTACGCCAAGGTCGCCTCCGCCGCCGGGCTGACGAAGGAACAGGCCGTGCGAATTTACGGATTCGAGGCCGGCGGGGACGGCAAATATGACGTGCAAGCGGGGTTGGAACAGCCGAGGCCGGGGGCGCAGGCGATTTCCACCGCGCTGGGCTACAACCAGCTGTTGGCCACCAACAGCGTCGAGCTCATGGCGGAGAAGGGCGATCAGTTCATCAGGATCTTGAGCGCGAAGGCCGCGGGATTAACGGATGAGGCGAAGAAGACCCTGCAGAGAAAACTCGCGGTGCTCAAGAGCATGGTCGCTTTCTGCCGAAGCGTTCCGGATACCTGGAGCGCGCACGACAAGCTGGCAAACACACCCAAAGGCCTCGGCGTCCATGCGCTGAATCTGGATTTGGACGTTGGTCCTTTGCTGCAAACGCAAAAGCTGCTGGATTCCATCGTCTTCGCGCGCGCGCAGGGATCTGGCGGAGTATTGAGTGCGGCCGAGCTCGAGATGATGAACCTCACCGGCGATGGCAACGGCCTCGATATCATCACGATGCCGCCGGTGTGGCGCGAACGAGTGCCCACCTCGAATTTCTTCCAACCGGGTGGCTATGAGCGCAACCCGATCGCCATTCGCAATAACGTGGTTTCAAAGCTGTTGGCCGCGACCAACGCCACGATGGATCAAGAGAGCAAGTTGCAAGGCGCAAAGGAACTGGCGGCCTTGTTTTCCAAATAAGGTGAGGCGACTGGGGCGGCGCGCGAGCACTGGGACGTGCCGGCGGACACCGAGATCACGCGATCTGGACGTCGTTCCAGAAACCGATCCAATGATCGACCTGCTTCATCGAGGCGCGCGGCACCTCGTACGACCATGCGGCGCGCTCGCTGCGTGCGGCATCCGCCGCGAGGTCGTAGAACTGGACTCCGTGCGGGCAGGCTAGGTCGCTCGGCGTCTTCGGAGCCAGCTGCAGCAAATCCATCCGGACCGCTTCGCGCGGGAAATACCGGTAGCCGTCCACTTCGAGGGTTCGATCGCTCTCCGCAATCACCTGACCGCGCCATGTCGCCTTCATGGGTGATGTCCTCCGCAGCCTGTCGGTGCTCGCTGGTGCCTCACGTCCGCTTGTGGAACCTTTACTTGCCGCCGCCGCCGAAGAAGCCGCTGGCGTCACGCAGAATTTGCGAACGGATGAATGGATCGGGGTCGGCACCCATCACGATCGATCCGGGATGGCCGCAGGGCGTCCAACAGACCACATTGCCCGGCGGGGTGTTCCGGTACACCCCCGGCGTGCCGTAGGAGTACTGCGTGAAGGAGGGCTGCTGCCGGTACTTCGGCCGGGCATCGACGGGCGAGGCCAGGAGCATTCCAAGACCCAGGGCGGACGCAACCAATCCAACCGAAACCGCTGTCCTGTTGATCGGCATGTCATCCTCCATCGCGTTCCGTCCCGCAGCCGCAATATGGCGTCCACCACCACGATAGGCCAGCCGACGATCATCACAACTCCGTGTCACCATCCCCCATACATCGTGCGCTGCGATGAGGCTGGATAGTTCGCGGCTATTGGACGCTCTCGATCCTGCGGCAAGCGCATCGGGCGGCGGTAGATGTCATGCTTACGGCCCGCGATCCGACGCCACATTTGCGCAGTGGTGCGGCTTGCGTCGGCTGTCGCACATCCGTAAGTAAGTCCCGGAGCTTCCATGACCGTCATTTTCGACGCCAGCAGCAGACCGCGCCATCCGGAGAAGGCGCATCGGCCGGACGCACCTGCGTTGAAAAAGCCCGATTGGATCAGGGTCAAGGCGCCGGTGTCCAAGGGTTATGGCGAGACGCGCGCGATCGTGCGGGCGAACGGCTTGCATACCGTGTGCGAGGAGGCGGGGTGCCCCAATATCGGCGAGTGCTGGGATAAGAAGCACGCGACGTTCATGCTGATGGGCGACACCTGCACGCGCGCCTGCGCGTTCTGCAACGTCAAGACTGGACTGCCTGGCCCGCTCGATGCGGCCGAGCCCGGACGGGTCGCCGAGGCGACGGCAAAGCTCGGCCTCAAGCACGTGGTCGTGACCTCGGTCGACCGCGACGATCTCGACGACGGCGGCGCCGCCCACTTTGCCGCCGTCATTCGTGCGATCCGCGCGCGCTGCCCGGCCACGACGATCGAAGTGCTCACGCCCGATTTTCTGCGCAAAGACGGCGCGGTCGAGGCGGTGGTCGTGGCAAGGCCCGACGTCTTCAACCACAACCTCGAGACCGTGCCTTCGAAGTATCTCACCGTGCGACCCGGCGCGCGTTACTTCGCCTCGATCCGCCTGCTGCAGCGGGTCAAGGAGCTCGACCCCGCGATGTTCAGCAAGTCAGGCATCATGGTCGGACTCGGCGAGGAGCGAAACGAAATTCTCCAGGTCATGGACGACCTGCGCGCGGCCGACGTCGACTTCCTCACTATCGGCCAATACCTGCAGCCGACGCGCAAGCACCATCCGGTCGTGCGTTTCGTGCCGCCCGACGAGTTCAAGGCCTACGAGACCATCGCTTACGCCAAGGGTTTTTTGATGGTCTCTTCGTCGCCGCTTACGCGCTCCTCGCACCATGCGGGCGAGGACTTCGCGCGGCTCAAGGCGGCGCGCGATGCAAAGCTCGCGCGCATCTGACGGATCTATGCGCCGCGTGATGGTCGCCGACTGCGCCGGCGCGGGCAAGACGACGTTGGCGCGGAGCCTCGCCGCACGGTTGCGGCTGCCCTTGATTCATCTCGATTTTCATTTTTGGCGCGCAGGTTGGCAGTTGCCCGATAGCAAAGATTGGCGGGAACAGGTCATCGCGCTTGCGGGAGCGCCCGAGTGGATAATGGACGGGAATTATTCCAACACTTACGATGTTCGAATGCCGCGTGCCGATACTCTCGTCTGGCTCGATTATGCCCGGTCGATCTGCGTGCGGCGCGTGCTGCTGCGCACGCTGACGGGCTACGGCCGAACGCGACCGGACTTGCCAGCATCGTGCCCGGAACGGTTCGACCTTCCGTTCCTTCGCTACGTCTGGAATTTTCCGGAAAAGCACCGGCCGCTAATCGTGAATGCGATCGAACGTTTTGGCGGCCATCTGCGCATCGCCCGGCTTCGCAACGATCGCGATGCCCACGAATTCCTTGCAATGCTCGGAAGGGGCTGATGCCCGAATTCTCTACCACGCGCCGGGTGCGGCACTCCGCCGCTCACATGTTCGATCTCGTGGCCGATGTGGAGCGCTATCCGGAATTCGTGCCGCTGTGCCGGTCACTCAAGGTCCGCAAGCGCATCCCCGAGCCGGAAGGCGTCGAGGTCCTCGTCGCCGACATGACGGTTGCCTACAAGTTCGTCCGCGAGACCTTCACCACCCGGGTCACGCTCGACCGACCCAATTTGCGTATCCTGGTCGAGTATCTCCAAGGCCCCTTCAGCAGGCTCGAAAACCGCTGGATCTTTCATCCGACCGGCGAGCAAACCTGCGAGGTGGAATTTTTCATTTCGTATGAGTTCAAGAGCCGGACGCTGAGCCTGTTGATGGGCGCGATGTTCGATGCCGCCTTCCGCCGCTTTGCCGCGGCCTTCGAGCGGCGGGCCGACGTGGTCTATGCCCGGTGAGTGGCGGTAAAGTCCCGTGCAAAACGTTCGGACGCTGCTCGCCGCTGAATGTCTGCGGCACAAACGCGTTTCAGCCTGACGAGATCGGCGGCTTGGCCTGTTCGCTCGCGGCGAGTTCGCCCAGCATCGCCAGCGCCTCGATGACGCAGGCGCGGCGCACTTGCGCACGTCCAATGTCGCCATATTTGCGCTCGTGCTGGATCAGTCGGCCGCTGCGCGAGGCGGCAGCGAGATAAACGAGCCCGACCGGTTTGCCGGCCACCGCGCCGCCCGGTCCGGCGATACCGGTGATCGACACCGCAAGGTCGACCGGCGCGTGCGCGAGCACGCCCGTCGCCATGGCCTCGGCGGTTTCGCGGCTCACCGCGCCATGCTTTGCCAGCGTCATCGGAGTAACGCCGAGCATCGCCCGTTTTGCTTCGTTGCTATATGTGATGAAGCCGCGTTCGAACACGTCGGAGGAGCCGGGGAGTTCGGTCAGCGTCGCCGCCAGGAGCCCGCCGGTGCACGATTCCGCGGCGGCGAGGATGAGCCTCTTGCTTCGACAGAGGTCGAGCAGCGCGCGCGCCGCTTGCGTCAGCTCCTGACCCGCCATTTAGAGCCGCTCTCTCCACGGCAGTCGCACGGTCGCGTTGGCGAACGCCGCCAGGCCTTCGCCACGGCCGGTAAATCCCATTTTTTCGCTCGTAGTCGCCTTCACACCGACACGCTCGGTTGCAATGCCGGCAATCTCGGCGATACGGGCACGCATCGCATCGCGATGAGGGCCGATGCGCGGCGCCTCGCACACGATGGTGACGTCGAGGTGGGCGATGCGCCCGCCGCGCGCGCGCACGCGCTCGACCGCGAACGCCAAGAACTGATCGGAGGCGGCGCCGCGCCACTGCGGATCGGTCGGAGGGAAATGAACCCCGATATCGCCGTCGGCGAGTGCCCCGAGGATGGCGTCGACGAGCGCGTGAAGAACGACGTCGGCGTCGGAATGTCCGGACAATCCACGCCGATGGGAGATGCGCACGCCGCCGAGCATGACATGATCGCCGTCGCCGAATTGGTGGACATCGAAGCCAAAACCGGTGCGCACATCGCTCAAGGCTGCGAGACCGGCCGCCTCGGCGCGCACGAAATCGTCGTCGGTGGTGAGTTTCACATTTCCGGCTTCACCCTCGAACGTGCTGACCTTGACACCTGCCCATTCGGCGAGCGCGGCGTCATCGCTGAAATCGTCGCGGCCCGCCGCCTTCGCCCGGCGATGCGCCTCGATGAGGGCGGCAAAATTGAAAGCCTGCGGGGTCTGCACCAAGCGCAGATGCGCGCGCTCGATCGTGCCGGTCACGCCGCCTGTCGCATCGACGGTCTTGACGGTGTCGGCCACGGCGATGACCGGGACCGCCGCTCCGCTCGCGCGTCCGGCAGCGATCGCCCGCGTAATGAGGGCATGCGACGCGAACGGCCGGGCCGCATCGTGCACCAGCACGAGGTCGGGGCGGTGCGGTTGCAATGCCTCGAGGCCGGCGCGCACGGAGGCTTGCCGCAAGGCCCCGCCGTCCACCGGCGGCAACAGATCGAGGCCCGCGCTCGCTGCCCGGAACAGGGCGGCATCATCGGGATGGATCACGGGCTGCACGAAGGCGATTCCGCCGTGGCCAGCGAAAGCGGCAAGGCTCGGCCGGATGACCGGCTCGCCCAGGACATGCCGGTATTGCTTGGGCAAATCCCCGCCCGCGCGCAGCCCGCGGCCCCCTGCCACGACCACGGCGGCGACCCTCACTGCCATGTGCTCGATCCGAATGATGGCGTTGGGTCTTGGCTTTAGCGCGTCGCAGCCGAGCCGCAAACTCGCATTTCGTCCCGCCGGAGCGCAGCTCTTGATCAAGTGGGGATTTTTGCAGTGCAGCACTTGCGCATTT
>JBKOXY010000101.1:0-3461 GCA_046725125.1 Pseudomonadota bacterium
AAGGCCGCGGCTTCGCGCTCGAGGATGCCACCGCGCTCCTCGACCGGCTGCTCATGCACAAGCTGCCGGCGGAGATCGCGGTGCTCCGGCGCGCGGCGCAGATGGCGGACGACGCCTATGCCGTGTTCCGCGACGCGGTAAAGCCCGGTCGCCGGCAATACGAGGTCGTGGCGGACATCGAGGCCTATCTGCGCCGCCGCGGGTGTCCGGACAATTTCATGATCATCGGCTCGGGGGGGAAGGATGTATTCGGCATGACACCGCCGTCGGAACGCCGCATCGCTCCCGGAGATCTGGTGACGACGGAGCTTACGCCTGCGGTCGCAGGGTATTTCGCCCAGATTTGCCGCACGCTAGTCGTCGGCAAGGCAACCGACGCGCAGCGCCGTGCTTTCGATGTCTTCCGTGAAGCGCTCGCCGCCGGCATCGCGGCCGTGCGGCCCGGCGCCACGGCAGCCGACGTCGCCCGCGCCGAGAACGACGTCTTTCGCAAATACGGCCTGGGCGAGTACATCACCAGCAAATGGACGCGCGTGCGCGGCCACGGCCTCGGTCTGTTTTGCGACTCGAAGCCGCACCTGCTCGAGGATGTGGACACGCCGCTCGCGCCGGGCATGGCGCTGATCGTGCATCCCAACACCTATCATCCCGAGGTCGGATACGTCGTGCTCGGCGACGCGGTGGTGGTGACGGAAAAGGGCGCCGAGGTGTTGTGCAAGACCTCGCGCGAACTGTTCGAGGTCGCGGGGTGAGGCGAGCATGCGACGCGGCCTGATCTCACGTTCGAAGGCGGAGCTGCCCGACGCGGTGCTCGATGCACGCATCGCCCGCGTGCGCGCGGTGATGGGCGAGGCAGGTCTCGATGCGCTCCTCCTCTATACCAACAATACGCGCGCGGCCGGCGTATCTTGGCTCACCGGCTTCGTGCCGTATTGGTCGGAGGCGCTGCTGGTGGTGCCGCGCGATCGGGAGCCGGTGCTGGTGGCGGCGCTCAGCTACCGCGTCAAGAGCTGGATCGAGCGCACGAGCCGCGTCGCCGAAGTCGTCCATGGTCCGCGCATCGGGTTCGAAGCCGCGAGCATGATTGCGGCGTCGAAAGCCAATGCCGCGCTGGGGGTCGTCGATCTCGACGGCCTCGCCGCCGGGATCGTCGACGACTTGCGCCGAGGCGGCCCGCGCCTGACCTTGAGCGACGCGACGCCCTTGTTTGCGCCGCTGCGCGCGGAGGCCGATCCGGCGGAGATCGCACTGGCGATGAAGGCAGCGGCGATCGCGCAGCGCGCGCTGGTGCAGGCCTCGGGGCGAGGCGCAAGCCTGGGCGAGATCGTCGCCGCGGTCGAAGCGCAAGCGCGCAGCGACGCGGCGGAAGAGGTCTATATCGCCGCCGCCCCCGATCTCGGCCGCGACCGTCGCCTCAAGCGCATCGAGGGCGAGGCCGCGTTGGGCGAAAGCTTCGCGCTACGCGCCACCGTTGCCTACAAGGGCACGTGGATTCGCCTCACGCATACGTTCTCGCGCGATGGTGCCGCGAGGCCGCAAGAGGAGGCGGCCGCGCGGTTGGCCGCCGCGGTCGCGAAGCTTCCGAGCGCGGACGGTTTTGCCGGCTTTTCGTCCTGGCTGGTCGAGGGCTGCTGGATCGCGCAGCCGCTCGCGCCGCTGATGGGGTCGCGCGTGGCCGCAGCGCATCTGCTCGCGCCGCGCGCGCTCGTCTCGGTGCAGGCGGATTTCGAGATCGAAGGAAGGCCGCTCCTCCTCGCCGCGCCCGCCCTGGTGGGCAGGCGCGGCGAGGCCGCAAGCCTGCTCGTGTAGCCGTTTTAGATGGCCTTCGGTGCGCCCGGCGTGCTGGCAGCGGCCGTGCGTGCGTGCAAGGCCATCGCGATCATTGCGGTGCCGCCGAACAGCATGTTGATGCCGACCAGCAATCCGAGCGCCCACTCCGCCGTGCCGGGCAGCCCGGCCCAAATGATGGCGGCCAGAATGAGATCGATGATGCCGCTCACCAGCATCCAGCCCCATTGCCCCGAAAGCTCCTTCTTGTGCTCGAAGGCGTACATGATTGAAAGGACGCCTTCGATAATGAAGAACACGATCAGCAGCAACGTGAGCGAGATTGCACCCCGCACCGGCCATCCCAGCAAGACGATACCGGCGGCGATGGCCAGCACCGCAGACAGGAGCGACCACCAGAATCCCGGCGCATGGCGCGCCCAGAACGTCGTGACCAAGCCCACGATTCCGCTGATGAGGAAGAGCCAGCCCAAAAAGATTGTGACGGCGATGGTGGCGAGCGGCGGGATTACGATCGCCAATAGGCCCAGCACCACGAGGATTATCCCCTCGACCAAGAACAAAACCCAATGCTCGTGAACCGCTTGCGCCAGCGCGCGCCGCAGCTGGCTGGCGTCGCCCGAGTCCATTGACATGTCAGACCTCCCTCCCTGGCGTTGCGCCTACGCCGGAAATTCCAACATGAACGCGCAGCATCAATATACCTGTCCGGCTGCGCGCGCGCCAACTCGCAAATTGGTTTGGCCGGCCGGCGCCCTCGGCGGTCAGGTGAGCCGCGCGAGGAAGGTGAGATGGGCGGTCGAAAGACCCCGAAAATCATCGACTACGCGTTTTCGTTATCTAAATCCCGCCTAAATGCGCCCGCTGCTCGATTTGCCGCCGAGAAGGCCGCCTAGACCTTGCGCCGAATAAATGAGGCCGGCGAGGAAGGTCGCGGGCGATGCGGCGTCGGATTGCAACGAGCGTCTGAGCTCAAACAGACTGGCGATGCGGCCGATGTGCGTGCCTTACCAGTTCTGGAGCCAATAAGCGATGTCATAAGCCAGCGCGCCAACGACGCAAACTGCAAGCCCGGTCCACAGGATGCCGAGCAGCAGCACCGTATGCGCGCGTTCTACAAATTCCTTGTCGACCAGATGGGCCATAAGTTGCCCCTCTTCGAGTCGCCCCCCTTTCCAAGCGCAGAATGTAACGCCTGACGCCGGTCCGGCTAAGCCCGCAACTGCACACCAGGGTTGCAACTCGCGCGTGGCTCAGCCGCTCGTTTATGCGCCATTTACGCAAGCGATGAGCGCGCTCGCTGCTGTCCCGCACGGCCGCCGCCCGCTCACCGGATGCGTAGCTCCTTTGCGGAGCGCTCGCGATTCTGCCTTGCGGCTCCCTCGGTAAACCGCGTGGCCGAAGCCGCGTTCGTGACAGTCCGCCTCGTGGTTGCTAGGAGACTTCGTTCGGCCACGGAGTGGGGAAACGCAATCATGCTGCGAACGCTGAAATGTCCAGTGATCGCGCTGGAGGAACACTACTGGGACAAAGAACTGGCGGCGCTCTTCGTCGGTGCCGAAGGCGTGCGCGATCCGGAAATGCTCAGGCGCCTCTATGATCTCGGCGAATTGCGCCTCAAGGAAATGGACGAGGCCGGGATCGACGTGCAGATCCTGTCCCATGGGGCGCCT
>JBKOXY010000426.1:0-2287 GCA_046725125.1 Pseudomonadota bacterium
TTTCCCAACCAACTATGCACGGACAAGGGGCGCGCCATCATTCAGCAGGAGCCCGGCTGGGAAAAGACACTCACCGGCGCGCCGAAGGAAATCTATCAATTATGGGAGAAGTACTTTCGGCCGCGCGGCTACAAGCTGAAAGTACAGATCGTTGATTATCCCGACGGTATGCCGGGTGACATCGGCATGACCCTGAGCTGGGCTTGAACCCAGAGGACAGATGACAGACGACAGAGGACTGACGTGGCCGCCTGCGTGCCAGGACGCCCTTTCGCAACGTACGGATCACCGGAGATGGAGATTTAAATGAGCAGCAAACAACCGCCTGCACCCCAGGCACAGTTGTCAACCGATATGTTCGGAACGTTAGGCCCGACGATGGACTACCTCATCGACGCGGGTCAGCGCACGGTCCTATTCTGGGACGTGATGCGCCAGCGCGGCAACCAATACCGCGAGCACATGGCCGAGACTGTGCCAAACGTGCTCAGTTACGAGGCGGAACTCATCATCGATGGGCGCACGCTCCCGCGCCCGGTGAACTATGGTCTCGTGCGCATTGTGCCGCCGCAGGGGGTGACGATCGAGCCTCACCGGCGACCGTTTGTCATCGTCGATCCGCGGGCGGGCCATGGTCCCGGCATTGGCGGCTTCAAGGCCGACAGCGAGATCGGTGTGGCCTTCAAAGCGGGTCATCCGTGCTATTTCGTGGGCTTCCTGCCCGAGCCCGTGCCCGGGCAGACCATCGAGGACGTTGCGCGCGCCGAGGCTGTATTCCTCGAGAAGGTGATCGCGTTGCACCCCGATGCCGACGGAAAACCGTGCGTCATCGGCAATTGTCAAGGCGGATGGGCGGTCATGATGCTGGCTGCAATCCGCCCCGAACTGTTCGGACCCATCATCATCGCAGGCTCGCCGCTTTCGTATTGGGCGGGCGTGCACGGAAAAAATCCCATGCGCTACAGCGGCGGGCTCCTGGGCGGGAGCTGGCTTACTGCGCTTACCAGCGACCTGGGCGGCGGCAAGTTCGACGGCGCCTGGCTGGTGCAGAATTTCGAGAACCAGAACCCTGCAAACACGCTGTGGACCAAGCAATATAATGTCTATTCCAAGATCGATACCGAACCGCCGCGCTATCTGGACTTCGAGCGCTACTGGGGAGGCCACGTCAATCTGAACGCCGAGGAGATCCAGTTCATCGTCGATGAGCTGTTCATCGGCAACA
The DNA here is from genome assembly GCA_046725125.1 of Pseudomonadota bacterium. Classification (GTDB taxonomy): domain Bacteria; phylum Pseudomonadota; class Alphaproteobacteria; order Rhizobiales; family Xanthobacteraceae; genus VAZQ01. The sequence goes on from JBKOXY010000426.1 coordinate 1,226, forward strand.
ATCTCGCGGCGGGCAGGATTAAGACTTCGGACGGCGTTGCGGTCGACCTTCGCAATATCCGCTCTCCCATCGTGGTGTTCTGCTCGAAGGGCGACAACATCACCCCGCCCCAGCAGGCACTCGACTGGATTCTCGATCTTTACGAGGACGTAAACGACATTCGCTGCTGCGGGCAGACGATCGTGTACACGATCCACGACAAGATCGGTCACCTCGGCATCTTTGTCGCCGGAGCCGTGGCAAGAAAGGAGCACGGCGAGTTTGCTAGCAATATCGACCTGATCGACACGCTGCCGCCCGGCCTTTATGAGGCGGTGTTTGAGCCCAAAACGGACAGCACGGCCGGGGGGGGCCTGGTTACAGGCGACTGGCTCATGCGCTGCGAGATGCGGACGCTCGATGATATTCGCGCGCTCGGCGGAAATGACGCTGCCGATGAGCGCCGTTTTGAAACGGCAGCCCGATTCTCCGAGGTCAACCTCGCGCTCTACCGCACGTTTGCGCAGCCAGTCGTGCGGTCGCTCGTATCCGCTCCGCTGGCGGAAACGCTGCACCAGATGCACCCCTTGCGGCTGCAATACGAAATCTTCTCCAACGCAAATCCGTTCATGGCACCGGTCGCTGCGATGGCCGAGGAGGTGCGCAAGAACCGAAAGCCTGTCGCTTCCGACAATCCTTTCGTTGCCATGCAGGAAACCGTGTCAAAGCAGATCGTTGCGGCGCTCGACGGCTGGCGCGATTTCACGGAGGCGGTTGCGGAACGGACTTTCCTGACCGTCTACGGCTCGCCGGCGCTGCAGGCTGCGGCCGGTATCGATCCCGCCGACACACGGCCGCTCCGAAAGCCCGCCAAAAACCCGCTTCATAATGAGCTGCTGCAGAAGCGGATCGCCGAACTCAAATCGCATATTGCGTTAGGGAGGCTGCGCGAAGCCGTCGCTCGCGCGCTGATCTACGTCGGCCTGGGACGGGGTTCCGTGGATGAACGAGGATTTGAGTCGGTGCGTCGTCTTCGTAGTCGTTATGGCGACATGCCGCTATCGGAATTCAAGCGGCTCGTGC
>JBKOXY010000286.1:0-2750 GCA_046725125.1 Pseudomonadota bacterium
TGACTTTTAATCAGTAGGTCGCTGGTTCGATCCCAGCCGGGCTCACCATCAGGCCGAAAGCGCCGGAAGATTTGCCGACTCTATCGCGAACGCCGTACCCACACGATCTCCTCATCGTGCGACGGCCCGCCACCCATCTCCCAACCCAGGATTAAGGCAGCCAAATCCGCTTGGAATATATTGGCACGCCAGGCGTTGCTTTGCTGAGGAGGCAACCATGCGAACAATCGTTCTTGTATTACTAGCGCTGGCCGGGAGCTCGCTGACCAGCACCGATGCCGATGCCGGTGCATGGTGCGCGACCTACCGACGGGGCGTTTCAAACTGCAGCTATTCGTCGTACGAGCAATGCCGGGCCACCGTTCTCGGCCTGGGGGGATTTTGCGCGCCAAATCCATTCCCCGGAACCGCCTACGGGACGGGCGCCGGAAGCTGGAATACCCCCGGCTCGCCGAGGCGTTATCGGCGGAGCTATTAGATATGGGAGGCGCACGTCGTCGCACCGCCTCACGCACGTCCGATTAGCGCGACGTGCACCCAAAGCCCCAACAATAAGGGGCCACATGCGAACGGTACTTTTTGTGGTACTCGTGCTGGCCGCGTTCTGCCTGACCCCTACCGGTGCCGATGCCAGTGCATGGTGCGCCACCTATAGATGGGGCGGTACAAATTGCGGCTATTCGTCGTCCGACCAATGCTGGGCCACGGTGCGCGGCATAGGGGGATTTTGCCGACCGAATCCATTCCCTGGGACGGCCTACGGGACGTCCGCCGGCAGCTGGAATGCGCCCGCCGCGCCAAGACGCTATCAGCGCGGCTATTAGCAAAATCGGACGCGCTCGACGCGCTCATGATCCGACTGTCCGTCTTCCTTGCAAAATGGCCTTTTGGATGGACCCCGGATCAAGCCCGGGGTGACGCGTATGCGACGGAATTGAAGCAGTTGCGAAACCGGCTCAGAATATTCGCGGGGGGCATCGCGACGTTCGTGGAGTGCCGATGTCGAACGGTCAAGCACTGCCGATCCTGATTGCGGGCGGCGGCATCGGGGGTCTGGCGGCGGCGCATGCGCTCGCGCGCAAGGGTTTTGCGGTGCGGGTGCTGGAGCAGGCGCCCGAATTCCGCGAGATCGGCGCCGGCATCCAGCTCGGCCCTAACATCTTCCGCGCGCTCGAAAGGCTCGGCCTCAAAGAGGCAGTGCTCGCCGATGCGCACCGGCCGCCAGCCATGGAGATGCGCTGCGCCCTCTCCGGCGAGCGCGTCACCCGAATCCCGCTCGATGACCCGCGCTTCCGGGAGACGTTCAAGCAGCCGTATGCCGTCACCCACCGCCACGATCTGCATTCCGTCTTCATCAACGCGTGCAAGAACAACAACCGCATCACGCTGGAGACCAATCGCAGCGTCGAGGACTTCGAGCAGGACGACACCGGCGTCACCCTGATCTTGCAGTCGGGTGAACGCATTCGAGGCCGCGCGCTCATCGGCTGCGACGGTATGTGGTCGAAAGTGCGCGACAAGGTCGTCGGCGACGGCAAGCCGCTGGTGTCGGGCCACATCGCCTATCGTGCCGTGCTCACGCGCGCGGAGGTGCCTGAGGATCTCTGGAGCCCGGACGTGACCTTGTGGGCTGGTCCGCGTACCCATCTCGTCCATTACCCGCTGCGCCGCGGCGAGATCTACAACCTAGTTGCCGTGTTCCACTCCAAGCGTTACGTCGAGGGCTGGAATGCGGAGGCCGATGCCCGCGAACTGTGGGCCCATTTTGGGGGCCAGCGTCCCGAGGTCCTACGCATGCTCGAGCGCATCGAGACTTGGCGCATGTGGGTGCTGTGCGACCGCGAGCCGGTGAAGGAATGGAGCAAAGGGCGGGTGACGCTTCTGGGCGACGCCGCCCATCCCATGCTGCAATATCTGGCGCAAGGCGCCTGCATGGCCACGGAGGACGCGGTGTGGCTCGCCGACAAGGCTGGCGAGAAACCAGACGATTTGCCTGCGGCGTTCCAGGCCTATGTGCAGCAGCGTTACCTGCGCACCGCGCGGGTGCAGATCATGGCGCGCGTCTACGGTGACTTCTACCATGCGCGCGGGCCGGCAGCGGAGCTGCGCAACCAGATGCTCGGCCCGCGCACGCCTGAGCAGGCTTACGAAGGCATTGCTTGGCTCTACGGCGAGATGTGACGCGCTTTCGGGCGCGTGCTGCCCCGCGACCGAAAGCGAGCCTTATTGCAGCCCGGCGATCGCGCGCGTCTCGCCGGTCAGCTCCAGAATATGCATGCCGGTGTTGGCGCGATCGACCACGTAGATGTAGCCGCGGTCGTCGGTTTCCACGTTGTTGCTCTGGATCGCGGTCTTGCAGCGGTCCGCTCCATCGACCTTGATGCAGCGCTTGTCGGTTGCTTCCGTGATCGACGGGATGAAGTAGCCGACCTCCTTCGGCTGATACGGGTTGCGCACGTCGACCGCGCGCACGCCGGCATTGAAGTAGGCGATGAAGGCGATCTTCTTGTAGAACACCGGCGCCATGCCCTCGTTCGAGGAATGCGAGCCGAAGCGTCCACCGCGCTGGCAGAAATTTCCGCTCGCCTCGGGCACCGAAAAGTTCGACACCACCATCGGCCTCGATTCGATCGTGACATCGACGAAGAACACGAGCTGGCGCGCTTCCTGGCATTCATTGAGGATCTGCTCGTCCACGATCATCACGAAATCACGTACTTTGCCATCCTTGTCCTTGGCGAATTCCGCGA
>JBKOXY010000006.1:0-1274 GCA_046725125.1 Pseudomonadota bacterium
CCCCGATAACTTCCCTTATAATGTCTCCGCTGCTGTCGCCTGGCCCCGTGCTAACAACATCTCTTTGGTCACGGAATATATTGCTGAATACAAGGATTGGTTGGGTGCACTAGGACCTTGCCCGTACCGACGGCGACCTAGAGCATGTTCCGGCCGAATAGAATCGCAGGATTCCCAAAGGTCTGCAAATGGGCGAGTCTCCCCGAATTGATTCGTCTTTGGGGGGCCGAACCATGCCGAGGGCGTATTCTCCAGATTTTCGCTCGCGAGTGATCGCGCGCGTCGAAGGTGGGGCTTCACGACGGGAAGCAGCCGAACACCTCGACATCAGCCCAAGCGCGGCAGTCAAATGGGTGAAGTGCTTTCACGACACTGGCAGTTGCGTAGCCAAGCCGCGTGGTGGGAGCACGTCGCCGTTGGAGGCACATGCGCAGTGGCTGCTCAGGCTGATTGAGAAGCAGCCGGATTTAACGCTGGATGAGGTGGTCTCTGCGATGCACAAGCATGGGATTGCGGGCAGTCGCACCGCCGTCTGGCGGTTCTTCCAGCGTCACAGGATCAGCTTCAAAAAAAAGCTTGCGCGCCGCGGAGCAGGATCGCCCCGATGTGGCTCGGGCACGTCGATGCTGGAAGCGACGGCAAGGCATGCTTAGCTCGACCCGACTGGTGTTTATCGATGAGACCGCGACCAATACGAAAATGGTCCGACTGAGCGGCCGCTGCCCTCGCGGCGAACGACTGGTTGGCTGCGTACCGCAGGGACATTGGAAAACCCTCACGTTCGTAGCTGGCCTGCGCCGGAATGGAATGGCGGCGCCCTGCGTGGTTGATGGCTCGATGACTGGAAAGACGTTCCTCGCGTATGTAGAGCAGTCTCTCGTTCCTACGCTCAAACGCAATGACATCGTGGTCATGGACAATCTTCCGGCACACAAAGTTCCGGGCGTACGAGAAGCGATCGAAGCCAAGGGCGCGACGCTTCGCTATCTGCCCCAGTACTCACCGGATCTGAATCCAATCGAGATGCCGTTTAGCCAACTCAAGGCCAATCTGCGCAAGGCCGCTGAGCGCACCGTTCCGCGATTGTGTCGTAGGATCGGCTCGTTCGCTCGACGCCTCAGCGCTGGCGAGGCATTGAACTACTTCAGGCATGCAGGCTATGCGTAAAATCGACCGGAATCTGCTCTAGCTTTCATTGCCACACTGATGGAAAGTGGCGTTGAGTTCGTGGCTGTGGATATGCCGGAAGCCAACAAGCTGACAGTGCATATTCT
>JBKOXY010000449.1:0-2782 GCA_046725125.1 Pseudomonadota bacterium
GCACCAGCTCATGCTTCATGTTGATGATCTGATCGAGCCTGGCCCGGAACAGATCGCTCGCATCCGTCGTCTCATGCTTCTTCGGCCGCATCGTCCCCTCCGATGCGGCAACGGAATCACTGTTCGTCCCTGAAGGGAATCCCAAAAATGAAACTGCAAGATTCCGGACCCTCCGGTCCCAAATCCTTGCAATCTCAAAACCGCCCGCGGCCTGAAAACCGACTCTCGATCAGCCGCTTAGACGTTGTTCACGGGCAACTAGTTGGCACGAGAAAGCCGCTTTGTCGGTTGGGATCAGCGCTAAAACGGCACAGGCACTGACGAGCGGTTGATCGCCCGCCGCGACCGACCTACTTCCCGACTACCTTTCGCAACGCCTCATTGATTCGGTCTTGCCAGCCCGGCCCGGCGTCTTGAAAGTGATCAAGAATGTCCCGGTCAATTCGCAAAGAAACAAGCTCCTTGGCATTCGGGATGGTCGGAGGCTTTGGAGGGGGTTCCGCGGGCTTCGTGGTTACTGCCTTGAACGCCGCTTCGGCTGCGTCCCGTGAGGTGGTGGTTCTTCGTGTTCTGTCTGCAGTCATTTTTGTACTCGCTTTAAGGATCAGCGTCGGCCGGATCATCAAGGCTAGCGCACCCCGGAAAGTATGCCGTGTCTGTTAGGGTGGGTAGCGTGATAGATCTCCGGCGAGAACTCTGCTTGGGAACTTCTTGCGGAAGATAGCCGTCTGATTTGACGAGAAGGCTTTCTTTTACGACACGTTCATGCTCTTCAAGAGGACTTTTAATCCGATACATGTGATCGCCGTCTCGATCTGGTATCGCGCCGACAACCCTATAATCGCCGGAAGCCGCGTGGCGAAGAAAAGTTTCTGGAATGTAGGTCACTACTTGACCAACGTTGAATTGGCGCATTGCGCCCCCCGGATTGTGCTGCTTGAGCCTTATCGACCCTGCGACAAGGAAGGAAAATAGGGTGGCGTCGGTGGGGTGGTAGGAATTGAAGGTGGCGTAGTCTCCGGGGTGATCAACCTCGAATCGTCCGGCGTTAGTGCGTCGGACTGGAGACCACGCCATGAAGAGCATTACCAGGAAGTCTGATTCCTCGCAGCCTGCAGCTGAGACGGCCGTTTATTTATTCGACGACTGGTTCGATCCAATCGAAGCTGGGGTGCGCGATCGGGTGCGCGAATTCATCCAGGCGATGATCGAGGGCGAGCTGGATGCGGCATTGATGCGCCCGCGATACGGCCGGCGCTCACAGTCATCGAGCGGCGATGCCGACGGGCCGGTTGGCGTCACCGGCCACCGACATGGCCATCGTTCACGTTCGCTGATGGGGACCTTCGGGCGGACCGAAATCGAGGTTCCGCGGGCCCGGCTCGACGGCGTGGACGGCAAGACGACGGAGTGGAAGAGCAAGACACTGCGGGCCTACCAGCGCCGCACGCTGGCTGCCGACGCGCTGATTGCAAGTACGTACCTCGCCGGCACCAACACACGCCGGGTGCGCCGAGCACTCGCGGCGCTGTTCGGCGGTACGGTGGGCAAGGACACGGTGAGCCGGGTATGGCGGAAGGTGAAGGCCGACTGGGAGGCCTGGAACGCCCGCTCGCTCGCCGAGGAGCCAATCGTGCGACTGATCCTCGACGGCACCGTGGTGCGGGTCCGGCTCGACCGCAAGGCCACCGCAATATCATTGCTTGTCGTCATCGGCGTGCGCGAGGACGGCCAGAAAGTGTTGCTGGCGCTCAAGACCATGGGTGGAGAGACCACCGAGGCTTGGCGTGCTGTTCTCGACGATCTAGTCGATCGCGGCCTACGTCACCCTGCCTTCCTCATCGTGGACGGTGCGCTGGGGCTGGAAAAGGCAATCGCCGCGGTCTGGGACGGCGTGCCGGTTCAGAGGTGTACGGTCCATAAGCACAGGAACCTACTCGCCCACGCGCCCGAGCGCCTGCACGACGAGATCACCGCTGATTACACCGACATGATCTACGCGGCCACGCCCGAGGAGATCGCGGCCCGCCGCAAGGCCTTCATCCACAAGTGGCGGCTGCGTCATCGCGCTGTCGCCGACAGCCTGGAGGAAGCTGGCGACCGCCTCTTCACTTTCACTCGCCTGCCACCGACCCAGTGGCGCAGCGCGAGGACAACGAACGCCATCGAGCGTCTACACGAGGAGTTCAAGCGACGGATCAAAACGCAGACCGTGCTGCCGTCAGCCGATACCGCTGCGATGTTGTTCTGGGCGCTGCTCGCCTCAGGACAGATCAACATGCGCAAAGTTGACGGTTGGCAGACGCTTGCCACAAACCCCCTCGATCAACCGATTGACCTCGCTGCCTGACTCGGTACTCTCAAAGCGCCGGAGATCACGTCACGCCGAATTCCAACACATCCAGCGACGGCACCTAGTCTCCGGCGGCGAAGTTTAGAATGAGTAAATGTTTTCCGCTTTGCCTCCGGCACCGAGCGCCAGCAGACGAGTCGCGCCAAAGATGCCGCGATGCACAATTCCAGTCTCTTAATGTCCGCTAGGGGTCGATGCTGTTGAAAAAGTCGCTGATGATCTCCGTGAGCGCTTCCATTTAGCATTTTAGGGTCTGGTTTTGTCTCGGTCTTCGTTTCCTTTCTGGCGGACTACCGACATGGGCGCAGGCGTCCAACTGTCCCAGGTTGGAAGCGCTGACGCTCAAGCGACGCATGTAGCTGGCATGTTCAGCCACGGCCGCCAGATATGGTTGGCGAGGGTCTTCAAGTTCTGCACGATGGCGGCGAG
>JBKOXY010000371.1:0-1565 GCA_046725125.1 Pseudomonadota bacterium
GTTTCGAAGCACGTTCCACCATCGCATGAACTTGAGGGGTGAACTCGTCGATTCTTTTGCATAGGTCTTCCACGGATTTTTTTAGATCAGCGGAAGCTGACTGTGCGTTTGCGAGCAAATCAGGCGCCGCCTTTTTAAGAGCGGCAGCGTCATCTTTGACTTTCATCAGGCGAGGTAACCGAATTTCTTTCGGTCCACAAATTGATTGGCCAAGAATGGTTATTATATACGGCCGGCTTGCCCCTACTGCCGTGCCATTGGAAATGATAAGGGCCGGCCAGAGCGTTGGATCAACTGTTTCGTGGCGTTATCGAGTTTCACAATGGTGCGCAAGCCGCTCGGCCTGCTCGCCGAGCTGACCCACCGCTGTCCGCTCGGCTGCCCGTATTGCTCCAACCCGCTCGCGCTCGATCTGAGACAAGACGAGCTCGACACCGCGACCTGGGTGTGCGTCTTCGGCGAGGCGGCGGGGCTTGGTGTCCTGCAGGTGCATTTGTCGGGCGGAGAGCCCGGCGCGCGGCGCGACCTCGTGGACATCACCGCCGGCGCCCATGCCGCCGGTCTGTACACCAATCTCATCACCTCTGCGGTCGGGATCACGGGCAAGACCCTCGGCGCGCTCACCGAGGCCGGGCTCGACCATGTGCAGATCTCCGTCCAAGACAGCGATGCCGCATCCGCCGACCACATCGCCGGCTATGACGGGGCGTTTGCCAGGAAGCGCGCACTCGCGGCCGAGGTCGTTCGGCACAAGCTGCCGCTCACCGTGAACGCCGTGGTGCACCGCGCCAACATCGACAGGATCAGCGACATGGTCGATCTCGCGCTCGCGCTCGGCGCGAGCCGGATCGAGATCGCGCACGTACAATATTACGGCTGGGCGCTGAAGAACCGCGCCGCACTGATGCCGAGCCGCGAGCAGGTCGAGCGTGCCACGGCGGCGGTGGAGGAATTGCGCGCGCGTCACCACGGTCGCATCGTCATCGACGCCGTGGTGCCTGACTACTATGCCCGCTATCCAAAGCCTTGCGTCGGCGGCTGGGGTCGGCGCTCGCTCAACGTGACGCCGGCGGGCAAGGTGCTGCCCTGCCACGCCGCCGAGACGATTACCGGCCTTGAATTCTGGAACGTGCGCGAGCATTCGCTCGCCGATATCTGGGCGAACTCGCCGGCCTTCAACGCCTTCCGCGGCACCGCATGGATGAAGGAGCCCTGCGCGAGCTGCCCGCGCCGCGAGCTGGATTTCGGCGGCTGCCGCTGCCAAGCTTTCGCGCTCACCGGCGACGCCACCGCAACCGATCCGGTGTGCTACCTCGCTCCCAACCATGCGCTGGTCCAGGAACTCGCGGCCGTGCGGACCGACGCTCCCTACGTCTACCGCCGCATGTGATCGCGTCATCAGGCGGACGTTATCGATGGCGATGAGGCGCTCAGTAAAAAACGAACGCTCCTGATGCTTTTGCCCTCGTGCATCAGCTCGAACCCCTTGTTGATGTCCGGCAACGGCATGGTGTGTGTGATCATCGGATCGATCTCAGCCATTGCCGTTTCTGCCTCTGGAGCAG
>JBKOXY010000102.1:0-5962 GCA_046725125.1 Pseudomonadota bacterium
TCCTCGCATTCGTCGAGGAGATCGGCGCCGGCTACATCTCGTCCGGCTATCGCGATGCAATGGGCTTCCTGATCATCATCGTGGTGCTGCTGTTCAAGCCGACCGGGCTGTTCGCGCGGGCGGAGCGCGTTGGATGAAGCGCGCGTTGCCGGCGTTCTGGCTCATCATTCTCCTCACCATTCCGTTGTGGCTGCAGGACCAGTACATCCTGCACATCCTGATCACGACCGGCATTTTCATCATCGCGGCGATGAGCCTGAACCTGCTGCTCGGCTATACCGGACAGCTGAGCCTCGGCCATGTGGCGTTCTTTGGCATCGGCGCCTATGCCAGTGCGTTGACCACGCTTGGCTTCGACGTCGAAGTGTTCGGATTTCGCGTTGTGCACCAACCCTGGCCGGCCATCGTCGGCTTATTCGTCGGCATGGTCGCCGCCGGGATCAGCGGCTACGTGATCGGGCGGCTGTCGTTCAAGGTGCGCGGCGCCTACTTCGTGATCGTCACGATCAGCTTTGCCGAGGTGACACGGCTGGTCGCGCTGAATTGGGTGGAGCTGACCCAGGGGCCATTGGCGCTCACCAACATCCCTCCGTACACGCTCGGATTTCCAGGACTCGGCGACTACACGCTCTGGAACAAGATCGCCTACTACTACCTCGTCGTCGCCGTTGGGCTGGTGGCCTATCTCGTGATCGCTCGGCTGGTCGGCTCCCGCGTCGGCCGCGCCATGATCGCGCTCAAGGAAAACGAGACGCTGGCAGGCTCGGTCGGCATCGATGTGACGCGCTATCTCGTGCTGGCGGCTGTCGTGTCCGCGGCGATGGCGGGGGGCGCTGGCAGCCTCTACGCGCACTATCTCAAGATCATCGACCCCGATATTTTTCTGTTCATCTACACCGTCACGATGGTGATCATGGTGATCACCGGGGGCAAAGGAACCCTGGCCGGCCCGATCGTCGGAGGAATCATTTTTGGCTTTCTGCCGGTGATCCTGCGCCCCTTCGCTGCGCCTGCCGTCCAGTGGATCCTTTACGGCGGCTTGATGATCGTAATCGTCTTTGTCCTGCCGCAAGGGATCGTTCCGGCGCTTGAACGCTGGATAGCGAACTGGGCTCCGTCCGCGCGCAAGCCCGCGCGCGCGATGGCGGCCGGCAACTCCGAGTCTCGCGGTGGGCAATGATGCCGGCACGCGTTGCATCGGAGGACGTGGTCCTTTCGATCGAGCACGTCGCGGTCAATTTCGGCGGGCTCGTCGCCCTGTCCGATCTCAATTTCACGGTTTGCAACGGAGAAATCGTCGGCCTCATTGGCCCGAACGGTGCCGGTAAGACCACCGCATTCAATGTTTTCACGGGATTTCTCAAACCCACGAATGGCGAAGTTCGCTATCGCAAGACATTGTTGAACGGCCTCAAGCCCCACGAAATCGCAGGCCTTGGCCTGGTCAGGACGTTCCAGCGCACGAGCATATTTGCGAACAATACCGTATTCGAAAACGTGCTGATCGGATTGCACCGACGGGGACGGTCGAGCCTGTGGGACACGCTGCTGGCGTTGCCGCGGGAGAAGGCCGCGGAAGGCGAGCTTGCCGGCAACGCGCGCGAGATCTTGCGCCTCGTCGGACTCGAGCGGCGCGCGGCGGAAATTGCCGGCACCCTTCCTTACGGCGAGCAGCGCCTGCTCGGCATCGCTTTGGCGCTTGCCGCGCAGCCCTCCATGCTGCTGCTGGACGAGCCGGTGTCAGGCATGAACCCGAGCGAGACCGCGAAGGTCATGGCGTTGGTCGAGGCTATTCGCGCGTCGGGCGTGACCATCCTTTTGGTGGAGCACGACATGCCGATGGTCATGCAGGTGTCGGACCGCATCGTCGTCCTCAACTACGGCCGGATCATCGCGGAAGGCCCGCCGGCGGCCATCCAGAAAGATCCTGACGTTATTCGCGCTTATTTGGGAGAAGGAAAGAAGCGTGCTTGAGCTGCGCGATGTCGTCTGTTGCTACGGCCAGGTGATGGCGCTTAAGGGCGTATCGCTCACCGTGGGCAAAGGCCAACTCGTCGCCTTGATCGGGGCGAACGGAGCCGGCAAGACGACGACCTTGAAGGCGATCTCGGGATTGTTGCATCCGACTGCCGGGACGATCGTGTTCGACGGACACGACATCACCCATGCCTCCGCGCGCGCCATTCTTGCGCTCGGGCTCGCGCATTGTCCGGAGGGCCGCCACGTGTTCCCGCAGATGACGGTCCTGGAAAATCTGGAAATGGGCTGCTATTTGCGCACGGATCGGCGAGGGATCGCAGCCGACATGGCGCGCGTCTTCGATCAGTTTCCTCGGCTTGCCGAGCGCCGGCGGCAGGCGGCGGGAACGTTGTCGGGCGGCGAGCAGCAGATGCTTGCGATCGGCCGAGCCCTGATGTCGCAACCCAAGCTCATCATGTTCGACGAACCTTCGCTCGGCCTCGCCCCCAATATCGTCGAGCGCACATTCGATATTGTCACCAACATTCGTGCGTCCGGCACGACCGTCCTCATGGTGGAGCAGAATGCATCCGCCGCGCTCAACATGTGCGATCACGCCTATCTCCTTGAATCCGGCTTGCTCGCGCTCGAGGGCAGCGGCCGCGCGTTGATCGACAATCCGCACGTGCGTGAGGCGTATCTCGCCGGATGACGCGGTTTAATCCTGATTGCAGTTATCCTCGATTTTCATGCGCGGGCAGAAGCGCGTCCTCAAGGGCGTTCACGCCCGTCTCCGACGGGCTATGGACGCGCGTGAACGCGCTTATGACCCGCGCATCCATCGAAAAAGCGCGTCATCGAAAGGAGGGTCGAGCCTGCCAATGGCTGTTCATCCTATATGCGATCCGGCTCGGCACGCGACAGCAGATGAGCATGGGCGGAGTTGGTATCAGTCGCCTTCAGTACGCCTGCAGATATTTGGTGATATCGACCTTCGCCGGCAGTGTGCCGACCGCGGTCGAGAAGTCGATGAATTTCTGGAACTCGGCCTTGTGCTTGTCCGTCAGCTCGCCCGCCATGTAGTAACGCACCATCGGCACCGTATCGACGACGTCTTCGGGGGTCAGCGTGTTCTTGGCGAGATACTTGCGCGCCTCCTGCGGGTTTTGGTTGACGAAATCGATGCCCTTTTTCCAGACGGCGGCGAAGCGCCGAGCGACGTCGGGGCGGCTTTTGATGAAGTCGCTGGTGATCGCGCAGCCGGCCGCGAACGCGTTGCCGTCCTCGTCGCCCAGGATGTACTTGGCGATGACGCCGGCCTCGAGCGTGCGAGCGACCCCGAGCTTGCGCATGATCGAGGCCTGCGGTTCGAGCGTGTAGCCGGCATCGAAGGTGCCGCTGGTCATGACATTGACGTGCTGGCTCATGTCGAGCTGGTCGATCGTATAGTCGCCCTCGTTGAGGCCGACCTTGGCGAGGACCGCCTTGGCGGCGACGAGGTTGGCCGGTCCGGGCGCCGACATGATGCGCGCACCCTTGAGGTCCTTGAGCGTCGCGGCGGCGTAACCCGTGCGTACCACGAACTGCTCCATTTGATAGATTTTGCTCTGACTGTGCACGCCGATATACATGGCGACGCCGGGCTTCTTGAGATTGGCGTTCATCGCCTCGATGGTCACGAGCACGATTGCCGCCTCGATCTGATTGCTGATCATCGCCGCTATGTTCGGCGGGCCGCCGATGAGCCGGATGGTCTCAGGTTCGATGTTCTGTTCCTTGAAGAAGCCGCGCTCGATCGCCACGAAATAGGGCAGCGAGGACGCGGTCGGAAACACGCCCACCTTCACCTTGTCCTGCGCGGCGGCCGGCTGGCCCAAGGCAGCGACGACGGCGATGATCGCCCCCAGCGCCTTCAAGCGGATCGTCGGCATCGCATCACCTCCGTCATTCCATCGCGCCCAATGTCCCGCCCGCGCTTGCCGTAGCCGGGGGCGGGCGGCTCGATCCATAAGGACGAGGGCGGCCAACATCCACCAACTTCAGCGTCATGGGGCTATTCGTTGCTCGGGGGTTGGTGCAGATTGGGAGCCGGTGCAGATTAATCGATTGTGATATTGCAGCAAGCGTGCCGTTAGGCATCCGATGCCATGAATAGATCGCGGCAATGGCGGCTGGTCGGGTCGGCTGTGGGGGGAGAGCGTCATTTTTGGCTGGAGCGGCTCATCCTTGGGCTGGACGGCCTGCTGCGTCGCTGGCAGTCCGTCATCGAATACACCCACGACCCAACTTGCATTTTGCGTATCAAATTCGGCCGTCTCGATCAGGACTTCGTGCTTTCGGATGGCACGGCGGGTCACGCCGGCGAGCGCTTCATCGATCTGCATCTGTGGAACGAGCAAATCCCGGCAATGCCGAAGGAGGGCGCATCGATTGCATGGGCGCGGGAGATGAGCCTTTGCTTCCAGCACTCGCTTCGGCAACTCGCGCGCTATCTCGCCTCGCGATCCGATCTTGACGACATTTCCCTTGTGCGTTGCACCATGGAGTTCGCTGGCCGGGAGCGCAATGACCAGATGGTGCGCCTGATCGGCCGCTACGGATTCGAGTTCGTTCCGCCGGCGACAACGGCGACGTTGGGTGAACGCGCCCGCCGGTTGGGCGAAAACATTTTCATCTCGCTGATCGTGTTGGCGCGCAATCAAGTTGCGCTCAGGCGGGACACGCTACGCCGGGGCCGGACACGGGTTTTCATGTCACGCAAGGTGCTCGAACAACGCTATGGCCGCGGCGCAGATAGCATCGATCTCAAGCATCGCCCGATCTGCCCATCCTGATCGACGAAGCGCTGCCTTTGGATTGGCGCACCGTTCGAGTGAAGAGCCACAACATTTATTAACCTTGTCGGAAATCAGGCGCACCGAAGCCGCGCTTTCGCCAACGTTGCCGGCAAGTTTCCGGAAAATCTCGTGTTGGGGGCGACCAGGGAGAGGCCATATGCTTTTCCGCGTCGGTCGAACGTTCGCTGTCGTTGCTTGCGTGAGTGTTGTGGCAATTGAATTTGCTGCAGCAGCCGATATTCCCTACGTGACAAGTCCGGCACCCGCGGCCCTGCCTCCGAGCTGGGCCGGATTCTATCTGGGTGGCCAGGTCGGTTATGGCGCCGATAGCGTCCGATGGCGAAATTTGGGTGCGTCCGCGTTTTTTTCGCCGCTGAATTCGGTGACGCGCGACCGCGGGAGCGGAGTGATCGGCGGCGGACAGCTCGGCTACAACTTTCAGTACAACCGGTTGGTGTTCGGAATCGAGGGATCGGCATCGGCTGCCGATTTCGACCGCAGCTTCGCCAGTCCGTATTTCCCCGCGAGCGATGTGTGGTCCTCGCGGCTCACCTGGCTCACCACGGTGACCGGCCGCGTCGGCTACGGCTTCGACAACTGGCTGCCCTATGTCAAAGGCGGCTTCGCCGCCGGCAACGTCGAGACCAGCATTCAGAGCAACGCGTTTGGCGTGATCTCCCAGGGATCGGCGGTGCATACCGGCTGGACGCTGGGCGGCGGGGTCGAGTTCAAAGTCGCGCCCCAATTTTCGCTTGGCCTCGAATTCATGCACACCGATCTCGGCAGAAGCAACGATATCAACGGGCCGCAGATCGTCCCGGGAGCGCCGGAGAGCTATGGCGTTGGACTGCGAAGCAACAGCATCATGGCTCGGTTCAACTATCTGTTCGGCCGGTGACGCGGCGGCGCCAAATCTGAATCGCCTTGAATCCGGCGAGAGGCGGCAGGTGCCAGCCGATCATCTTGCCGTTCTCGCGACTTGCTCGGTGTTTGTCCCTCGACTACATAGCCGGTGCCGGCCCGCGAAGTCGCCAGCGTGCAAAAAGCGTGCAGGCTTCTTGGACGGAAGTGTAAGTCGTTGAAATTGTTGGCGGGGTAGCTCAGCTGGTCAGAGCGGCGGAATCATAATCCGTAGGTCGCCGGTTCGATCCCGGCCCCCGCTACCA
>JBKOXY010000234.1:0-1464 GCA_046725125.1 Pseudomonadota bacterium
GTACCAGGTCTTCGCGGCCTCGTCTTCGTTCCATGGCACGTCGCCCAGATAGTCGGCCGCCGAGAGGTGCGCGGCCGCGGCGAGATCGGCGTAACTCATCCGCCCCCCTGCGAGCCAATCGCGCGTGCGCACCAGCCAACCGATATAGGCCAAATGATAGCGCATGTTGTGGCGGGCGGCGCGGATCACTTCCGTGTCCGGCGATCCGCCGCCCGCACTCGTCGGCATCTGGCGCTTATATAGGCGTTCCGTGGTGAGCGGGCCGCTGACCTCGGCAAAGAATTTGTCGTTGAACCAGCTCATGAGCCGGCGCACTTCGACCCGCGTCCCGATTTCGCGCGGCAGCAGGCGCAGTTCGGCGAGCTTGTCCCCCCTCGTCTCGTCGAGGTATTCGGCGATGACGGCGGCCCCCGGAACCGCGGGACGGCCTTCCTCCACCACCACGGGAGTCGTGCAGGCGGGATTGAGAATGAGGAACTCCTGGCGGCGCTCCCACACGCGCTCCTCCACCGTCCGCGCAGCGATGCCGTATTCGCCGAGCGCCAAGCGTACGAAACGCGAGTGCGGGCAGAACGGGTGGTGGAACAACGTCAGCATGCGGCCTTAAGGATTGCGGCGGTCTCGGGGCGCGCGCAGGCGCGACGCGGCGCGTCACGTTAGGTCGCTCTCGACCCTTTGGATAGGGGCGGCCGGGAGCAAGCTGTGCAATGTTCGCCCTTACCCCGTTGCTCCGAGGTTAATGATGCGGGAAAACCGCGTCTCCCAGACCTTCCGCGCCCGGTGCTGCGCGGCGCCTTTTCCCCTTTGCCCGCGGAGCCCGCTATGTCCTTCGAGCTTTTCAAGGCCTTCGTCCTCGGTGTCGTCGAGGGGCTGACCGAGTTCCTGCCGGTGTCCTCGACCGGGCACCTGCTCCTGGTTCAGCACTTCTTCGGCTTCGACGATGACGATTTCGGCAAAACTTTCGCCGTGCTGATCCAGTTCGGCGCAATCCTTGCGCTGTTGTCGATCTATTTTTTCCGTATCTGGCACATCGCCACCGGCATGTTCAGCGATCCGGCGGCCCGGCGCTTCGTCCTCGGCGTGCTGATCGCGTTCCTGCCGGCTGCGGTTGTCGGCGCGCTCGCCCATGACGTCATCAAGTCCGTGTTGTTCAACGTCTGGATCGTCTGCTTCACCCTGATCGTCGGCGGTGCGATCCTGCAGTGGGTCGATCGGATGGATCTCGAGACGCGCTACCACGACGCCACGCGCTTCTCGCTGCCGATGTATTTCGTCATCGGCTTGGCGCAGTGCGTGTCCATGATTCCCGGAGTCTCGCGCTCGGGCGCCACCATCGTGGCCGCCATGCTGCTGGGTGCCGACCGGCGCTCCGCGGCGGAATTCTCGTTTTGGCTCGCAATGCCCACCATGGCCGGGGCCTTTGCCTACGACCTCTACAAGAGCCGTGGGCAGATGAGCATGGAC
>JBKOXY010000042.1:0-2750 GCA_046725125.1 Pseudomonadota bacterium
TGCGCGCGCGCCGCAAGCGGCCACGCCGCCGGCGCGGCGCCCAGAAGGATCATGAACTCACGCCGTCTGATGTTGGACATCGGCCTCTCCCGCCCTGGAGCGACCCCCAGCGGCCCCACGGGCCCAAACGGCCGGTCTACCGCACGCTCAGCCTCCCGCAGAGTGGCCAGCGAGTCCTTGGGGCAGATCTGAATTGTTCTGAATCGAGGCGATAGCTCCTGACTATGACCTCGAGGACCTCTGCCGGCGGAACGTGTGGAATTGCGGCCTCACCGGCCCGTCCAATCTAACGGTGCATAGATCGAAAATTCGGGCAAAAAATTCCCGCGCGGTCGCGATTTTTATTTTGACGCGTCCTTGCCTTCTCGCTGGGCGCGTTGGTCCGGGGAGTTTACCAGGCCCTCGACTCGTCTAGATGCGACATAGCCTCGGGTGCCCTACGAAGGTTCAACCCAGCATCCCGAACCATAACGTCTCTTTGACTAACCCCTAGTTAGGAAACTACCCGCGAGGGCAGCTATAAAGGGTGCGCCCAATGCCAAGGCTGGGACTAGTATCCCCTTCTGTAATTTGCGACCGACAATAGGTAAGCTCCGAAAGCCTCGATGATCACCGCTCTCGAGCTAACACGCCGCGAAACACTCCTCCTCGGTGCGGGTACGTTTGCATCGACGATCGCTCGGCCAGTGCTGGCCCAGGAGGGTCCCGAGCGTCATGGCATATCGGCGTTCGGCGATCTCAAATATCCGCCCGACTTCAACCATTTCGATTACGTCAATCCAAACGCCCCGAAGGGCGGAGTCTTTTCACATGTCGGGGCGACGCGGGCCTTCAATCAGAATTTTCTCACCTTCAATTCGCTGAACAGCTTCATCCTCAGGGGCGACGGCGCGCAGGGCATGGAGCTCACCTTTGCGAGCTTAATGGCGCGCGCCACCGACGAGCCGGATGCCCTCTACGGGCTGGCCGCGCACGCGGTGAGGATATCTCCGGATGGGCTCACCTACCGTTTCCTGATGCGGCCCGGGATCAAATTCCACGATGGCAGCCCGCTCACCGCGCACGACGTCGCCTTCTCATTGAACATCCTCAAGGACAAGGGCCACCCCATCGCCCAGCAATTGCTGCGCGACTTCACCGGCGGGCATGCGCCCGATGACGCAACCGTGGTGGTGCGTTTTGAGGCCCACCGCGCGCGCGACGTGCCGCTGTTCGCGGCGTCGCTGCCGATCTTCTCGCGCTCCTATTACACGAAGCGTCCGTTCGAGGAGACGACGCTCGAGGTGCCACTGGGCAGCGGTCCTTACAAGGTCGGACGTTTCGAGGCCGGCCGCTATATCGAGTACGAGCGAGTGAAAGACTGGTGGGGCGCCGACCTGCCGGCGGCGCGCGGGCAGCACAATTTCGATGTCCTGCGCTATGAATATTACCGCGATCGCGAAGTTGCCTTCGAGGGGTTCACCGCCAGAAGCTATCTGTTCCGGGAGGAATTCACCTCGCGCATGTGGGCAACGCGCTACGACTTTCCCGCCCTCCGCGATGGTCGCATCAAGCGCGATGTGATTTCCGACGATACGCCGTCGGGCGCGCAGGGCTGGTTCTTCAACACGCGACGGGAGAAATTCAAGGATAAGCGTCTGCGGGAGGCCTTCATCGATGCATTCGATTTCGAATGGACCAACAAGAAGATCATGTATGGGTCCTATCAAAGGACCCATTCGGTGTTTCAGAATTCCGACATGATGGCAGTCGGCAAGCCCTTGGCGGACGAACTTGCCCTGCTCGAACCATTCCGCGGCAAGGTGCCCGATGAGGTGTTCGGAGAACCTTTCGTTCCACCGGTTTCCGATGGATCAGGTCAGGATCGTGCGCTGCTGCGCAAGGCCAGCGCGCTCTTGCAGCAGGCTGGCTTTGTCATCAAGGACGGCAAGCGGGTGACGCTGCAGGGTGAGCCAATCAGCGTCGAATTCTTGATAGACGAGCCGTCGTTGCAGCCGCATCACATGCCGTTCATCAAGAATCTTGGGACGCTGGGCATCGAGGCGAGCCTGCGCATCGTCGACCCCGTACAATATCGCAAACGGGTCGATGATTTCGACTTCGACCTCACGATTCAGCGGTTCGCCTTTTCGAGCACGCCTGGCGACTCGTTGCGGAGTTATTTTTCCTCGCAGGCCGCCGCAATGAAGGGCTCGCAGAATCTCGCCGGCATTTCCGATCCGGTCATCGATGCGCTCATCGACAAGATCATCGCAGCCGATAGCCGCACGAGCCTGACGACGGCCTGCAGGGTACTCGACCGGGTGATCCGCTCGGGCCGCTATTGGGTTCCGCACTGGTACAAGGCTTCGCACTGGCTCGCCTATTGGGACGTGTTCGGCCGACCAGCGGCAAAACCGCGCTACGCGCGCGGCATTCCCGAAACCTGGTGGTACGATCGTGACAAGGCG
This sequence comes from Pseudomonadota bacterium, assembly GCA_046725125.1. GTDB lineage: Bacteria > Pseudomonadota > Alphaproteobacteria > Rhizobiales > Xanthobacteraceae > VAZQ01. Next base: position 2,451 of record JBKOXY010000042.1, read on the forward strand.
GCAAGGATCGATCAGTAGACCACGCCTGCCCCGTCGAGACGCGAGGTTAATCGCCGCGCTAGCGACTTCTCCGCGATCAGTAGTGACCTGAAATGTCGCGCACAGGGCGCCTTGAACCCGCAGGGGATGGCTTTCAAGGGATTTTTTAAGTTTCCTTGTCCGTCCGCCGGCTTTTAAGGAATGTCCGCACTAAGTCAGCTTCAATAAGTAGACCTGAATCGGTGGGCCGATTCGGCCCGAACTCGCCGCCATCACCTTCGCTCACTCGGGGCGCCCGCGCGTGATCCGACTTCCAGTTTC
>JBKOXY010000397.1:0-3700 GCA_046725125.1 Pseudomonadota bacterium
GCTGCTCGCCGAGGCCTTGAGCACCAAGAGCGGCCACAAGGTCGAGGTGAGCGTGCCCCAGCGCGGCGAGAAGAAGGACCTCGTCGATCACGCGCTCGCCAATGCGCGCGAGGCGCTGGCGCGCAAGCTTGCCGAGAGTTCGTCCCAGCGCAAGCTGTTGGAGTTGCTGGCCGAGATCCTTGCGCTGGCGCGGCCGCCGCGGCGCATCGAGGTCTACGACAACAGCCACATCCAGGGTACCAACGCGGTCGGTGCCATGATCGTCGCCGGCGCGGAGGGGTTCCAGAAGAATCAGTACCGCAAGTTCAACATCCGCGCCGCGGATCTCGTGCCCGGCGACGATTTCGGCATGATGCGGGAAGTCCTGAGCCGTCGCTTCAAGCGGCTCATGAACGAGGCGCCGCGCCCGCTGCCGGGCGCGCCGCCCACTTCGGCGCAGCTGCTCGCGATGGCACCGGCAGACGCCGGCGCGCCCATCGATATCGGCCCGGACGGCGACAGCGAATCACCGTGGCCCGATCTCGTCATTATCGACGGCGGCCGCGGGCAGCTGAGCGCGGCGCAGGAGACGCTGGCGTCCCTCGGCATCGTCGATGTGCCGCTGGTTGCGGTCGCCAAAGGCCCGGATCGCGACGCCGGGATGGAGACTTTCTTCCTGCCCGGGCGGGAGCCGTTCAAGCTCAAGCCGCGCGATCCGGTGCTCTATTTCGTCGAGCGGTTGCGCGACGAGGCGCATCGCTTCGCGGTCGGCTCGCACCGCGTCCGGCGCCGGCGCGACATCCGCGAGGCGGGGCTGCAGGAAATTCCCGGCATCGGCCCGACCCGCAAGCGCGCGTTGCTCCACCATTTCGGGACGCTCAAGGCGATCGAGCGCGCGGCGCTCGCCGATCTCGCCAAGGTGCCCGGGATCAGCGCCGAAACCGCGCGCAAGATCTACGACTTCTTCCACGAGCGCGCGGGATAGGGCTTTTGGCGGCGGCATCGATCCCGGTGGAACAGGCATGCAAGCCGCGAATGCGCGTCATATTTATGTATGGAAGCGGTGTTTGTGTAGTTGGTGCTCGTGCCTTTGCTCCGGACAGCGCCGGGCAAAGGCGATGGGGACGTCGCCAGCATCCCGTTTGACGCGGGCGCGAGAAGAGTATTCCTTCGATCCATGAATACGGTCACCTCGAGACAAGTTCCAGCGCGGCGGCTCGCGGTGCCGAACCTTTTGACCTATGCCCGCATCGCCGCGGTGCCGGCGGTCGTGGCGTGCCTCTATTGGCAGGACATTCTGCAGGGCGGCCTGTGGCTGCGCTGGGTGGCCTTGGTCATCTTCATCAGCGCGGGAGTGACCGACGTCCTCGACGGCTATTTCGCCCGCAAATGGGGCGAGCAATCGGCCTTCGGCCGCATGCTCGATCCGATCGCGGACAAGCTGTTGGTGGCGTCGTGCCTGTTGATGTTGGCCGCCGACGGCACCATCCGCGGCTGGTCGCTGTGGGCGGCGATCGTCATCCTCTGCCGCGAGATTCTGGTCTCGGGTCTGCGTGAATATCTCGCCGAGTTGCGCGTCAGCGTACCGGTGACGCAGCTCGCCAAATGGAAGACGACGCTGCAGCTCGTCGCCGTCGGGTTCCTCATCGCCGGCAAGGCGGGCGATGCGGTTGTGCCGGTCGTAACGCCGATCGGGCTCGCCCTGCTCTGGCTGTCGGCATTGCTGACGCTGTACACTGGCTGGGACTATTTCCGCGCCGGCGTGCGTCATCTGACCGAGGATTGAGCGTTGAAGCTTCGCTATTTCGCCTGGGTGCGCGAGCGCATCGGCAAGCCCGAGGAGGAGATCGAGCCGCCGGCGGGCATCGCGACGGTCGCCGATCTCATGACGTGGCTCAGCCATCGCGGCGAGGAATATGCCCACGCGTTCGAGAATCCGAAGGTGATCCGCGCTGCGATCGACCAGGCGCATGTCAGGGGCGACGCGGCCATTTTAGGCGCGCGCGAGATCGCTTTCTTCCCGCCGATGACGGGGGGCTAGCCAGGTCGGAGACGTAGATGGCCGCCACCATCCGACTGCAGCGCGAACCATTCGACGCCGCAAGCGAGGCGGCAAAGCTCCGCCGCGGCCGCCGCGATATCGGCGCCGTGGTCACCTTCACCGGCATCTGCCGCAGCGACGAGAGCGGGGCCCCGCTCGCGGCCATGACGCTCGAGCATTACCCGGGCATGGCCGAGGCCGAGGTCGCGCGTCACGTGGAGGCGGCGGAGCGGCGCTGGCCGCTGCTCGGCGTCACCGTCATCCACCGCTATGGCCGGCTCGAGCCGGGCGAGGACATCGTCCTCGTCGTCACCGCCGCCGCCCACCGGCAGGACGCTTTCGCCGCCGCCGAGTTCCTGATGGACTACCTCAAAACCCGCGCGCCGTTCTGGAAACAGATCGAATTTGCGGGAGGTGAGACAACGGGTGGCAAGATTTGGGTCGATGCCAAGTCTTCCGACGACGCCCTGGCCGATCGCTGGACGCGCCCGGGCGGCGGGCGTGAAGCCGCGGAATGATCGGCGCGGCGGCGCCACCAGCGCACGGGGGAGGAAACGTCATGATCCGCACCGTGATCGCTGCCGCGGCGCTGGCGCTCGCGCCGGGCATGGCCGCCCAAACCGCCGAGATGACGTTCTACCAGCTTCCGGCCGGCGCCTATCCGCACGACGTCGCGCCGGCGCCGGACGGCACGGTGTGGTTCAGCGCTCAGCACCAAGGATTTGCCGGCCGCTTCGATCCCAAGAGCGGACAGGTCGAGAAAATTCCGCTCGGGCCCGGTGCAGCGCCGCACGGCGTGATCGTCGGGCCCGACGGCAATGCCTGGCTGACCGAAGGCGGGCAGAACGCGATCGCGCGCGTCGATGCCAAGACCAAGGACGTCAAGCTGTTCCCGCTGCCCAAGGAGTTTCCCGGCGTCAACCTCAACACGCTCGCTTTCGACAACAAGGGCAAGGTGTGGTTCACCGGCTATTCCGGCATCTACGGCCGCGCTGATCCCGCGACCGGCAAGGTCGAGGTGCGCAAGGCGCCCAAAGGCGCGGGCCCGTACGGGATGACGGGGACGCCCGGCGGCGACGTCTGGTACGCATCCCTCGCCGGCGATCACATCGCCCGGATCGACACCGCGAGCGGCGAAGCCACCGTCGTCGATCCGCCGCGCAAGGGTGTCGGGCCGCGCCGCAACTGGTCGGATTCCAAGGGCGTGCTTTGGGTGAGCTTCTGGAACGCCGGCGCGATCGGCCGCTACGATCCCGCCGCGAAGACCTGGGCCATCTATCCCATGCCGCAGAGCAAGTCCGGCACCTACTCGATCTATGTCGACGACAGGGATCGGGTGTGGGCGACGGATTGGGCCGCCAACGCCGTGCAACGTTTCGATCCCAAGACCGAGACCTACACCACGTTTCCCAGCGACAAGAAAAACGCGAATGTGCGCCAGATGCTGGGCCGGCCGGGCGAAGCGTGGGGCGGCGAATCCGGCACCGACCGGCTGGTGGTGATCCGCGATTGACCGAACGCCGGCGAGCGCCGCCGAATCAGGCCGCCTTCTTCTTGCCCTTGGGCTGCACCTCGGCGGTGTAGTCGGCCATGAGTTGCTGGGTGATGGCGGCGGGCGTGAATTTCCAGTGCGCGATCTCGGACACCGCCGTGACCTCGGCGGCGCTGCCGGTGATGAAG
>JBKOXY010000269.1:0-2656 GCA_046725125.1 Pseudomonadota bacterium
CAGCATCACGCCGTAGACGAGCGTCTCGGCCCAGACCGGCGGAATCCAGAGGCTGGCGAGGCCCTGAACCTGCGCAAGCAGCACGGCCGCGACGACCGCCCCGATGATGCTTCCCATTCCACCGACGATGACGACGGCAAAGGCCATGACGAGAAAGTCGTGCCCCATCGTGGGAAACACGGCGTAGATCGGGCTGAGCAAGACGCCGGCAAGCCCGGCAAGCCCGCAGCCATAGACGAAGGTCAAGCCGTACACCAACCTGATCGGTATCCCGAAAGAGGCCACCATCGACGGATCGACCGCGGTCGCGCGCAAGACGGCGCCGAGCCGCGTGCGGTACACCAGCCACCAGGTGGCGAAGATCGCGATGAGAGCGATGCCGAAGACGAAGAGGCGGTAGGTCGGCACGAACACCTCGGCGAAGCTCACGATGCCGGTGAACGGAGGCGCCACGGCGTGCGTCTCCGTTCCCCACACCACCTGAGCGATGTCCCGAAGGATGAGGCTGACGCCGAACGTGAGAAGCAAGGTCACGATGGCGCGATCGGCGCGCGGCAGCAGTGGTCGGATGCCGAGTTCTTCCAGCGCCCAGCCGACGGCGCCGACGAGAATCGGAACCAGAACCAGCGCGCTCCAGTAGCCGGCGCCCCAACCAAGGAGCGTGAAAGCGGCATAGCCGCCCAGCATGTAGAGATCGCCATGCGCGAGATTGATGACGTCGAGCAGGCCGAAAATCATGGTCAGGCCCAATGCCACAAGCGCAAGCGCCACGCCGATGATCAGCGCATCGATCACCTGGGGCAGGACGACGACGTGGAGATAACCGAGAAGGTCTTCCATCGGCGCAGCTCGCGCTCGTGGTTTTGGCTTAGAACTTCTCGCACTTGTCGGGACCGACCGCGTCCTCGCCGGGCACTTTTCCTACGGTGTGGAAATCGTTTCCCGTCACCTTGACCACGACCATATCGACGATCGCCTGGTGGTCGCCCTTGCGCATCTTCTTCATGCCTTGCGGCGTTTCCCAGGTCGCGTCCTCCATCGCGCCTCGCAGCTTCTGTTCATCGGTGCCGCCCGCCTTCTCGATGGCCCGCTTGAAGAGATAAAAGAGGCCATAGGTATCGGCAGCGAAGAGATCCGGGTCGCTCTGGAACTCCTTCTTGAACGCGGCCACGAATTTCTTGTTGGCCGGCGTGTCAATGTCGATCGAATAGCCGGCGGCACTCAGGAAACCCTCGGCCGCGCCGTCCATCGCGCCAACATTCTCCTGCGTCACCGCCCCAGCGGAGCCCGCGAGCGTCAGCTTGTTGGAGAGGATGCCGTACTCCTTGAGTTGCGTGAGAAGGCGCACCGTGTCGTTGCCCGCCGTCGCGGTCATGATGACGTCGGGACGTGCAGATCGGATCTGGCCGACGTATGGGGTGAAGTCCTTGGCTCCGAGCGGCGGGAACGCGCTTCCAACGTCGGTGCCGCCCAGCCGCTTGATATCGTCTTGAAACGCAGAAATGCTGCTGCGGCCCATCTCATAGTCGGGACCGACGAAGAAATAGCGTTTACCCGACACGTTCTTCGTCAGCCATGAGGTCAACGCGCTCGACTGCATGAAGGCGTTGGCGTTCACGCGAAAAACGTTCGGATTGCATTGCGCGCCCGTGATCGACGGCGCGTAGGAGACCGTCGTGACGAGGATGCGATTGTTGCGTTCCGCAACCTGGCCGACCGCGAGTGTGGACCCGCTGTTGACGGTTCCGGTCAGAAGGTCGACTTTGTCTTGCTGGAGCAATTTTTCGGACTTGCGCACGGCGACCGGCGGATTGGCCTCCTCGTCCTCGAATAGAAGTTCGAATAGACGACCCCCGACGCCGCCTCCCGCATTGATCTCCTTGACGGCGAGCTCGGCGCCCCAACGCACCTGTTTGCCGATCGGAGCGTAGCTGCCCGACAGCGGCGTGACCACCCCGACCTTGATCGCCTCGGCTGCGTGCGCGGTCAGTCCGAGGCTGAATGCGAATGCGATGAGCGCACTGCTGCTTAGAACAGTTGCCGTGTTGTTGAGCATGATTTCCTCCGGTTGCAACTCTGACGTTCACGCGCCAGTGAAATTGGCCTTGCGCTTCTCGGTGAAGGCCGCAATGCCTTCCTTGTAGTCGCCGCTCTCGCGCAGCTTCTCGTAGGCGTGCCCCTCGACCTCGAAACCTGCGCTCAGACTCGTGTCGTACGACGTGTTCAACACTCGCTTGACCGTCTTGAGCGCAAGCGGAGACATGCTGGTGAGCGTGGTGACGATGTCGTCGAGAATGCGATCGAGTGCCGCCGTGTCGTCGGCAATGCGCGTGAGCAAGCCCCAGCTATGGGCTTCCGGCGCAGGGATGCGGCGGCCGAGCATCATCATGTCCACCGCGCGGGTCAACCCGGCGATGCGCGCCACGCGCTGACTACCGCCGCTGCCGGGAATTTGGCCGAGAGTTACTTCCGGGAGGGCCAGGACCGTGTCCTTGGTCGCGATCCGGATGTCGCACGCCATGGCCAGTTCGAGGCCTACTCCCATCGCATACTTTTCCAGCACGCAAACGACCGGCTTCGGGCAACGCTCCGCCGCCGAGATGTTCCACGCGAGGTGGGACATGCCGTCGCGCTCGATCTGCGGGAACGCCTTGAC
>JBKOXY010000163.1:0-4805 GCA_046725125.1 Pseudomonadota bacterium
CGATCTTCGGCGGCGGCCAGTAGGCTCGTTGTGGCGGCCCGGCGCGGCTTGCTGGCGCAAACCGAACCGTGTATCGAGGCCCGGCACGGCGCCGGGGCATAGCGCAGCCTGGTAGCGCGGGAGTTTTGGGTACTCCAGGTCGCAGGTTCAAATCCTGCTGCCCCGACCACGTTGTTCGAGCGAGCAAGCGACAGGCCATGATCGCACGCATCTACAAGCCCGCGAAGACCGCGATGCAGTCCGGCACGGCCAAGACCAAGGAATGGGTGCTCGACTACGAGCCGGAACAGCCGCGCCAAATCGAGCCGCTGATGGGCTGGACCAGCTCCGGCGACATGCGTCAGCAGGTGCAGCTGCGCTTTGACACTGCCGAGGAAGCGATCGCGTATTGCGAGCGCCACGGCATTGCCTATCAGATCTTTAAATCGAAGCCCGCTGAGCGGCGCGGCATCTCCTACGCCGACAATTTCGCCGTCAATCGCCGCGATCCCTGGACGCACTAATTCCAGGGGACGGAGGTCAGTAGTCAGTGACTACTGACTAGTGATCTCCGCACCACCTGGCTCGCTGCCCACAGGGCGAGGCTCGCGAACGCAGCGATCAGCGCGATCATCAGAAAAAAGTTCGCCTTCGCCATGCTGCTCCAGAAGCCGCCGAGGAACCCTGCGAGAACATCGGCGGGCAAGGTGGTCGCAAACCAAACGCCCATCATGATGGAGGTCGTGCCGGCGGGAGCGAGTCTCGAGATCAACGCTAGCCCGACCGGCGCGAGGTGAAGCTCGCCGATCGTCGCAAGGACGAAGTAGCCCACAAGCCAGAGCGCGCTTGCCTTGCCGGCCGCGCTCCATGCCGCGCCCGCCATCACCAGATTGGCGAGCGCGACGCAAAGGCAGCCGAAGGCCATCTTGCTGATCGGGAAGGGCTCGGTGCCGAGCCGGCCCTGGCGTGCCCAAAGCCGCACGATCAGCGGCGTGAACACGAAGATCATGAACGGATTGAGGGCGAGGAACCAGGGCGATGGAAACTCGCCGCGCCAAAAGCCGAGGTCGACCGACCGGTCGGTGAAATCTTCGGCCCAGAGCAGGATGGTGTTGCCTTGCTGATCGAAGGCGGCCCAGAACAGCGTTACCAGCGCGCAGGTCCCGATGAGCGCGAGCACGGCACGGCGCTCGCCGGCGTCGAGCGGTTTGTTCTCGCGCGCGAGCGCGCTGTCGCGCGATCGTGCGTCCGCCGGCAGCGTCCGCCGGCCGTAGAGATAGATGGCGAGGCTCACGAGCATCCCCACGCCGGCGGCGCCAAAGCCGTAGTGCCAGCCGTATTGGACGGCGAGCGTGCCGCACACCAGCGGGGCCAGAAACGCCCCGACATTGATGCCGAGATAGAAGATCGAGTAGGCGCGGTCGCGCCGATCGTCCCCAGGCGCGTAGAGCGCGCCGACCTGGGTCGAGATGTTGGGCTTGAACGCGCCGATGCCGACGATCAGCATCAAGAGCGCAAGGAGAAACAGCGCTTCGAACGCCATCATGAAATGGCCGATCGCCATGAACACGCCGCCGATGACCACGGTGCGATGCTGACCCAACCAACGGTCGGCGACGAGGCCGCCCAGGATCGGCGTGAAATAGGCAAGCCCGGTGTAGAAGCCGAAAAGCTGGGAGGCGAGCGGCTGCGGCTCGAGCCGTCCGAACAGGAATTCGAGCGCGGCTTTGACCGCGTTGAGACCGAGCACCACCTCGACCCGGCCGGGGTCGAAGAGATATTTCGTCATGTACAGCACGACCAACGCGGCATTGCCGAAATAGGAAAAGCGCTCCCAGGCCTCGCTCGCAAACAGGACGGCGAGCCCGCGCGGATGGCCGAGAAAGTCGCGGCCAACAGGGGGTGTTGTCGCTGCCTCGCGCCGGACCTCCGGGATCATGCGCGACTCCCCGGCAGGCATGCGTAGATGTCGCCGGAATTTGCGGCTTGCGGCAGGGTGCGAAGGCAGACCGCGATCTCTTCGGCGCTCACCCAGTCACGATAGACGAGGGCATGGCTCTCGCCGAGCACGGCGTTGTAACGCGTATAGCCGAGCTCAGCGCAGCGGCTGACGCAAGCCTCCGCCACGCCGCGTTGGATGGTGGTGAATTCGAACGATAGGGTCGGGGAGGGGCGCGTGAGTCCAGCCAACGCCTCCGATTCGGAACCCTCCACGTCGATCTTGATGAAGGCGGCGGCCCCATGCCGCGCGACCAGCGTGTCGAGCGTCATGACCGGCACGTCGATGGTTCTGCTCCATGCTTGTCCTTCCCAGCCCGGCGCACCGTCGGCCGCCTTGCGGAACGCGTCCGAGGCGGTCGAGACCGTTGGGTTGGCGACGTTGAGGCTGAACTTGAGCATTCCCGCGCTGCGGCCAATCGCGACCGGCTCGATCGCGACCGCGCGATCGCGGCCGTAAAGGAGTTTCAGCGTCTTGACCAGCGCAGGCTGCGGCTCGACCGCCACCACGCGCGCGCCCAGGTGGCGCAGGACGGCGATGCGGTCGCCGACATGCGCACCGATATCGAAGACGAGATCACCCGGCCCCACGAACCGGCCGTAAAGACGCTCCATCGCCGCACGGCGCGGGCGGTTGCCGTAATAAATCCGCAGCGAACGCGCGACGCCACGGATGGTCCGCCAAGAGTCGGACCAAGAGTGGTACCAAGACTCGTACGAGGCCGCGTCCATGATCGGTTTATGACGCTGGCTGCGACAGCTCGATCGCAGGCAGCTTGAGCGCGCGCAATTCGGGCGGCGGCAACGCCTCCTCCGGCAACCGGTCGAGCCCGGCCGCGATCAGGGCGCGCCCGAGCGCGGGCGCGGCGGTCGCCACCGCAAGCGGGATCGAGAGCAGCGGGCCGGCCGCGATGAGCAAGGCATAAGGAACGGCCGACGGCGCGGCGACCGCGAGCAGCAACACGGGCGCGAGGGCGATCAAGGTCTGGGGCCAGAACTGCCGGCAGGCGAGCGACCACGGCACCTCGTGGTCGTGGCGCGCCTGCGCGCCCCAGTCGAGCGTGCGGCCCAACAGCAGACGCATGAGAAACAGCGTGTGGCTCGCCCACATGATCGGTGCGACCAGAACGACGAAGACGATCGTAATCAGGAAGCTCGCGCTGAACCGCACTCCCCCGCCGAACAGATGCCGCAGCTTGGCGCGGGTCAACACGTCGATCACGGTGGCGATATTGGGCGCGAACCACATCGCCAGCACGAGGACGAGAACGGCAATTCCCGCATCCCACCGCATGAAATCGGCCGACGTCGGCGCGAGCGCAACCGCCGCGCTGCCGATCAGCAACAACCCCATCCAGGCCGGAGAGCCGAGGAACATCAGGATGGCGAAGGCGAGCTGGTAACGGGACAGGAACGGCAATCCCGGCATGCGCAAAAAGTGCCAATACTGCATGTTGCCCTGGCACCAGCGCAGATCGCGGCGGATGAATTCGACCAGCGTGGGCGGATTCTGCTCGAAGCTCGAGCCTTCCCCCGCCAGCACGCGCACCCCGTAACCCGCGCGCCGCATCAGCACCGCTTCAATCTGGTCGTGGCTGAGCACGTGGCCCTTGACCAGCGCGCGGTCCGCAAGCACCGGCAGCTGACAATGCGCCGCGAAAGGAGCAATGCGCACGATGGCGTTGTGGCCCCAGTATGGCCCGCAATCGCCTTGCCACCAGGCGCTGCCGATGGTGTAGGAGCGCATGCTAAGCCGCATCCCGAATTGGAAGATACGGGCAAAGGCGCTGGCCGAAGGCATCCCGATCACCAGGCTTTGCACGATGCCGAGCCGCGGATCGATCTGCATGATACGCACGAGCTTGAGCACGAGGTCGATGGTCATCACGCTGTCGGCGTCGAGCATGATTGCGAGGTCGTGGTCCTTGCCCCAGCGCTCGCAGAAATCGCGGACATTGCCGGCCTTGAACCCGATATTTTGCGCACGACGCCGGTAGGTCAGCGCGACCTGCCCGCGCCATGCCGCCGCCAGCGCCGCGAAGCGCGCGTCCTCGGCGGCGGCGATGTCAGCCTCGCTGGTGTCGCTCAGCACATAGACATGGAAGCGCTCGCCGACGCCGCGCGCGGCGAGGCCTTCCATCATCGGCTCGAGCATGCGCACCACCCGTTCGGGCGGCTCGTTGCGGATGCACAGCAGGACCGCAGTCGATGCCGTGATCGGCTCGTCCCCTCGCACACGGCCGGCAACCGGCATAACCGCCGCGACCGGATCGCGCGCAAAGCGCATGATCAGCAGGCCGATGGTCGCATTCCAGAAGCCGATCACGTACCAGGGCAGCGTGACGGCGAAGAGCACGACCAAAACGAGGTCGACCGCGCCGAAACCGCCGGGCGAGAGCGCGATCACGGCGAGCCAGATCAGGCCGGCCATCGTCAGTCCGATGCTTAGGAACACCAGCATCGGGCGCCATGCGGACAGGGCAGCGGGCGCGGCGATCACGACCTCGTCGCGGGGGGAACGTTCGAGCATGGAAGGGCTTTGCGTGTCTTTTCGGGCGTTTGAGGATATAGCGGTGTGCGTCCAAGTCCAATGCGGTGGGAGGCGTGACGCGTGTTACACTTTATTTGTACCGCATGCCGGCGCCGCGGGGGCATCTTCCGGGGATAATGACAACCGAGACTATGGCCAAGATGCAGGGCAAGGCCCTTTGGTATGTCGGCCCCGGCCGTGCCGAGCTGCACGAGGAGGCGGTTGGCGCGCCCAAGCCCGGCGAGGTGCAAGTGCGCGCGCTGTTCGGCGCCATCAGTCGCGGCACGGAGCGGCTCGT
>JBKOXY010000149.1:0-9096 GCA_046725125.1 Pseudomonadota bacterium
CGACTATTCCTGCGAGCTCGGCATCTGCGGAGCCTGCGAGCAACGGGTGATTTCGGGCACCCCCGAGCACCGCGACGCCATCCTGACCGAGGAGGAGCAGGCCTCGAACACCAAGGTCATGATCTGTTGCGCCGGCTGCAAGAGCGAACGGCTGGTGCTCGATCTATGAGCGTTCGGCTTGACCTTTTTTGGGCGCGCCCCTCGGGATGAGGGCGGGCAATCTACTGGTTGAGCAAGGGAATGCTCTTGTAATCCGCCGGCTTGGGGATCGTCTGCAGGTAGGCGTGGATATCCGCGAGGTCGTCGTCCGACAGGATCGCCTCCGAATAGGGCGGCATGGCGCGGTCGGTGGTGCGCACGAAAGCCGTGAACGTCTCGATCGGCATGGGATCCGGCGCGAGCTTGGGGCCGGTGACGCCGCCTTGGGCTTGCATGCCGTGACACTGCCAGCAGCCGTGCTGGATATAGGCCGTCTTGCCCTTCTCGGCCGAGGCGGCGAACGCGCCGCCACCGCCGACGAGGCAGCCTAATAGCAGGCCGGCGGCGAGCGCCGCCTGCCCGAACCCGCGAACCAAACCCATCGATAGGCCTCCCTAGCGCGGCTGGGTCCAAACATTGACCAGCGCGGGCTGGCCGGATTTCACCACGGCGACCGCTTCCTTGATCGCCGCGCCGAGCTGTGCCGGATCCTTGATCGGCCCCTTTGCCCACCAGCCCATGGATTCCGCGAGCTTGTGATACTCGATGTCGGGATTCTCGATGCGGGTTCCGATCGGACCCATGTCGCCGCCGAGGCTCGCCACGCGATTGCGGAAGTTGGACAAGCGCTGCACGTGCATGACCTCTTGGTGGTAGCCGCGGTTGTTGTGCATCACGGCGAGCAGCGGGATCTTGTGGCGAGCCGCGGTCCACAGCACGCCCGGCGCGTACATCAGGTCGCCGTCGGATTGGATGCTGACCGAGAAGCGGCCGAGATCGCGATTGGCGAGCGCCGCGCCGACCGACGCCGGCGCGCCGTAGCCCACGCCGTAACCGCCCGAACGGCCGAGCCAGTGGTAGTGCTTCTCCATCGGCCACAGCCGATTCGGCCAGTTGCTAACATTGCCTTCCGAGGCGACCAGCGACCAGTCCAGGTCCTTGATCTGCGCCCAGGTTTCCATCACCAGGCGCGCGGTGCTGACCGGGCTCGCATCCCAGCCGAGCGCCGCCGTCTGCTTGGTGCGCTCACGCGCTTCGGCATATGCTTTCCTTGCGGCCTCGCCACGTTTCTCGATCGCGGCCTTGCGATCGTCGGGAATTGCCGCCTTCACCGCCTCGATCAGTGCCGGCAACGTCGCTTCGGCGTCCGCGGCCATCGCCACGTCGACCGCCTGGAACCGCTGGAAGTCCTGGTAATTCGCCTTGGTCAGCAGCTCCGACGAGTTGATGCTGATCAGCTTGGTTTCGGGCTTGATCCTCGTGGTGTTGATGCCGATGCCGTGCTCGCCGTTGTCGATCCAGGCGTTCACCGTGGCCCAGAAGTCAGTGAGCTCGAGCCCGATGATGACGTCGGCATTGTTGACCGCGGTCGGCGGGCGGCTGAGATAGTGCGTTCTGGGGAAGTTCATCCGACCGCCCTGGTCGATCACCTGCGCCTGCAGGGCCTCGGCCAGCTGCACCAGGAGCCGGATGCCGTTCTCGCTGCGGGCCACGCGGTCGGCGACGATCACCGGGTTCTGCGCATTGGCGAGGAGCCGCGCCGCTTCTTTCACGGCACCGGAGTCGCCCTGCGGCGGCGAGGTCGGAACATAGCGCGGAATGTAGAGTTTTTCGCCGTTGTTGCGCATCGGCTCTTGCTGCAGGCCGGCGTCGAGCGAGATCGCGACCGGCCCGCAGGGCGGCGTCATCGCGATCTTGTAGGCGCGCACGAACGATTGCGCGAAATGCTGCAGGGAGACCGGCGTGTCGTCCCACTTGGTGAAGTCGCGCACCAGCGCGTTGATGTCTTGCGCGGAGTGAATCGTCGGCACGCCCGGCGGCCGGTGGGCGGCGTCGAGATCGTTGCCGCCGACGATGATCACCGGCACGCGATCGCACCATGCGTTATAGACGGCCATCGCGGCATGCTGCAGGCCGACCGTGCCGTGGCAAAGCGTCATCAGCGGCTTGCCGGCGATCTTGAAATATCCGTGCGCCATGCCGACCCCGGATTCCTCGTGCGTGCAGGTGAGGAATTCCGGCATCTTGTTGCCGCCGTAATTGATCAGCGACTCGTGGATGGCGCGGAAACTCGAAGCGCAGTTTGACGGCACGTATTTGATATCGAGCGTCTTGATGACGTCGACCATGAAGTCGGAGCCGGGGACGCCGCCGATGCGTGGCAGTTCCTTCGGCGTTGCGGTCTCGGCGACAGCGACCTGCATGGTGGGAGGCAGCGCGGAGGGCCGCCGAGGCGGTGCGCTCGTGGGCGCGCTCGCAGTGGTTGCGGCCCTCGCCGCCGGCGGCGTCACCGCGGTCGCGGCACCTGCCACTGCGACTCCGGCCAGGAATTTGCGCCGACTCACCTCGGGACGCGGATGTTTTCGTGCCATGGAGTTCCTCCGTCGGTTGTCGGTCAGCCGGCTTGCGGTCCACGCCGCCTGACTCGAACTTTTGCGTCGATATTATCGTCGCGGCGGCACGCTGCAAAGCCTTTCGGCGCGTTGCATGCGTGGTGCGAGGTCTCAAGCATCATTGTCGGCTGGAAGCGGTGCCTTGTTGCGGATGAGGTCAGCGGCCCTTTCCGCGATCATCAGTACGCAGGCGTTGATATGCGCCGAGACCAGATCAGGCATGACCGAAGCGTCGACCACGCGCAGGCGCTCGATCCCGTGAACGCGCAGCTGCGGGTCGGTGACCGTATCGGGTCCGATTCCCATGGCGCAGGTGCCGCAGGGATGGTGCGCCGTGATCGCAGTGTTCCTGATCCAGGCGTCGATCTCGGCGTCGGTCTGCACTTTTTCACCAGGCGAGGTCTCGGTGCCGCGATACGGCGCCATCGGCCTCTGATAGGCGACATCCCGGGCGCGTTTGACGCCTTCGCGCAGGCGCGGCAGGTCGTCGGGCGCGGAGAAGAAGTTGTAGACGATGCGCGGAGGCTCGCGCGCGTCGGTCGACCGCAGCAGGATTTCGCCGCGGCTGTCGGGATGCAGCAGCGTCGGGCGAATGCCGTAGCCGTCGACATACGCCGGCCGGATCAGCGGGAACCAGAGATGCGTTGCCGCCGGCGCGCCGCGAAACATGAACTCGATATCGGGCACCGCAAGCTCGGGCCGCGTCTTGACGAAGGCGTGCAACCCGCCGGGCACCACCGTGCCGGGCCCGGTGCCGAAGAAGTAGGCGCGGATCATGCTGACGGCCATGCGGTCGAAACGCATCTGCCTGAGAAACGTGCTTTCGTTCAAGCGCTGAAAAAAGATGATCACCGCGAGGTGGTCCTGCAGGTTCTTGCCGACCGGCAAATCGACTACGGGCTTGATGTCCATCTCGCGAAGATGCGCGGCCGGGCCGATCCCCGAGAGCATCAGCAGCGGCGGGGTATTGAATGCGCCGGCCGATAGGATCACGTCCCGGTCGGCCTCGACCCGCACCACGTCGCCGCCGCCTTTGACGTATTCGATGCCGGTCGCGCGCGTGCCCTGCATCAGCACGCGAGTCGCCTGCGCGCCCGTTTCGACGTCGAGGTTTTTCCGCTTCTTCGCCGGTCTGAGATAGGCGGTCGCGGCCGAGGAGCGATAGCCGTCGCGGATGGTGTATTGACCGCGCCCGAAGCCTTCCTGCTGCTTGCCGTTGTAGTCGTCTGTGACAGGGAAGCCCGTCGCCGCGGCGGCTTCGAGCCAGGCGTCGTAAAGCGGGTCGCGCGTCTTTGCGAATTCCGTCCCGACCGGGCCGGCTCCGCCGCGCCACGGATTCTCGCCCCCCTCCCAGCGCTCGCAGCGCTTGAAGTAAGGCAGCACATCGGCATAGGACCAACCGCGCGCGCCCTTCTGCGCCCAGCGATCGTAGTCGCCGCGATGGCCGCGCGTATAAGCCATCACGTTGATCGAGGACGATCCGCCTAAGACCTTCCCCCGCATCGCCTCGATTTCGCGGCCATTCATGTTCGGCTCGGGCTCGGTGTGGTAGCCCCAGTTGAACATGTCGTATTCGTGCATCTTGCCCATGCCGAGCGGGATGTGGATGAGCGGATTGAGGTCGCGCCCGCCCGCTTCGACTAGCAGCACGCGCGCGGCTGCATCCTCGCTCAGCCGGTTGGCCAACACGCAGCCGGCCGAGCCGGCACCGACGATCACGTAGTCGTAGCCTGTCGTCACCCCTGATATCTCCGCATTGGCTATCCGTGGCTGTGGACCGCGCGATGGATCACACGTCGAGCGTGCTGGCGGCGAATATTTCCTCGAGCTCGACCCGGCGCGCGCTCAGCCCTTGCTCGTGCACGTATTGCGCGATGGTCTCGAGCACCGCCCGCGAGGCCTTGAAGCCGTAACCCAGCGGATCGTTGTCGGCGAGCGTGCGCTTGACGCCGCCGTCGAGCAATCCGGTTTCGAAATACCAGTGCAGGTATGAATTGCCGTAGCGCGCAATTTCCTCCTTCGCGGCAGCGAATGCCGAATAGAGATTGAGCGCGATCCAGGGATGGCGCTCCAACAGCGAGCGCCGCATCACGACCGTGTGGTTGATCGGGAATAGGCCGGTCTTGGCATAGAAGCGGCGGCCCTCGGCGGCGGGATCGGGAAACAGATAACGCGTCACTCCCGAGACATCGACCGTGCTGCGGTCGACCAGATTCGGATGGACGAGATAGAGCAGCGCCCCGTCGAGCTCGCCGCGCAGCAGCATCTCGCCGATATTCGTGCTGGGCGGGATATAATGCAGGCGCACGCCGGGCGGGCTAAAGCCGGTCGCTCCGCCGTGGCTTTTCTCGGGGTTGCGTTCCATGAACCATTCGATGTCGCGCGCGTGCACGCCGAACTCGTGCTGCAGGACACCGCGCGACCAGATCGCCCAGGTCTGCTGATATTCCGGCACGCCAATGCGCTTGCCGCGCAGGTCCGCCGGCGCCGCGATCCCTGAATCCGTGCGCACGATGATGCTGGTATGGAAGAACTTGCGCATGGTGAAGACCGGGATCGCCACCCAGCGGGTGTCGCCACGCGACACCGAGATGATGAGCGACGACATCGACATTTCGGAAACGTCGAATTCGGCGAAGCGCAACTGCCGCCAGAACATCTCGGATGGATGCACCATCGTGGGGACGAGCTTGATCCCCTGCGGCATGACACGGCCTTCGATCAGAGGACGTGTGCGCTCGTTGTCGGAGAGCGCGATGCTCAGCTCGAGGCGGGAGTCAGTCATCAAGGGCCGCAGCAATTGTTGCGTGGGTAAGATCGCCGTCCGTATCGTCGCTGCGCGGGCAAAATGCGCCCCTGCGATCTGCCCACATGCACCGGCACCGAGCACGCCTCTGCCCACCCTACGCGCGCTGCGGTGCTCCTCGGCATGGGGGCGAAGAGAGGTCGTTCAGGCGGCGACCGGGATGCTCACATAGACGCGGTTGTCGCGCACCTTCACGTCGACCGGCCGCAGGCGATATTTGGGGTCACCGCAGTGGCGGCCGGATTCGATGTCGAATTCCCAGCCGTGCCAAGGGCAGACGATGTTGCGCTTCTTGGAGAAACGCAGGCCCCGGCTGGTCTGGTCCGGCGCAAGCTCCTCCTCGACGCGCGGGATCACCTTGCCCTGACAGACCGGACCGCCGTCGTGCGGGCAATGATTCTCGTAGGCCACCAGGCGGTCGCCTTCCCGAAAAATTCCAAACTCGAACGCGTCGACCCGCAGCACGCGGTAGCCGCCCTCCGCGAACTCGCTGAGCTCGCCCACCATGATCTCGTTCATCGTTTCACCTACCATCGTTCTTGCGCCGTCATTCGCGTTCGCCGCGGCGGTACCACATTTGAAGATCGAAGAAGTTGAGGTCGGCGGCGCGCATGATCGCGCAGATCGCGGTCACCGCCTCGGTTGCGTTCACGGGCCTGTCACCGAACGGCGCCAGCTCCCGCTCACGGTCCTCCGATTTGGCGGCATAGAGCCGGACCGCGGCCGACAGCACGCGTTGCAGGCTTTCGTCCGGCACCGCGTCGGGCTTGCCGTTCTTGAGCGCGTCATCCACCGCCGAGCAAAACGCCGCGCCGCGCTCGGCACCGGCGACGCCATCCGTGACCGTGGATGAACTCATGCCGACCTCGCGCGAGCCCAACCGGCGGCGCTCACTCGGCCGGAACGGCGACCGGGGGCGTCTTCACGCCCGACTTTGCCGGCGGCACCTCGAGCTCGAACAGCCGCGCGGCGTTGAGCCCCAGAATGTTGCGCTTGGCCTCTTCCTTGAGGAACGGCAGCTTGGTGATCGAGCTGGGCGCGTCGAAATCCCAATGCGGCCAATCCGACGCGTAGAGCAACTGCGTGTCGGCCCTGATCGCCTCGAAGGTCGCTTGCGTGAGCTTCATATTGCTGCGCTCGAGCGGCTGGCTCGTAAAGTACATCTCTTGGATGTACTCGCTCGGCTTGCGCTTGAGCAGCGGGCACTCCGACGTGCGCATCATGTATTCGGAATCGAGCCGCTGCATGACGAAGGGAACCCAGGCAAGTCCGCTCTCGATCCAGATCACCTTGAGCTTGGGAAAGCGCTCGGGCAGGCCGTTGAGCACCCAATTGGTCATATGGACCATGTTGAAGTGCGCGAACGATAGCGAGTGCATGCCGATGAAGCGGTTGAGCTGCTGGAACGACGGATCGGCCCAGGTAAAGCCAGCGTGGAAGCCGAGCGGCTTACCCGCCTCCTGCAGCGCCGCGTAGAGCCGCATGTAGGAATTGTGCCAGACCGGCTTGTGGCGGGTGGAGGCGACGGAAAAGCCCACCACGCCCGGCGCGTCGGCGAAGCGCTCCACCGTCTCCACGCAGGCGTCGGGATCGTTGAACGGCAGATAGAGCAGCGCCATCTGGCGCTTGTCCTGTGGCAGGATTTGCTCGATCAGCCAGCGATTGTAGGCGTTGCCGAGCGCCACTTCGACATCGATCTGCGGGTGCATACCGAGGGAAAGCATCGGGGTCGGAAACACCACCATGTAATCGATGCCCATGGCATCCATGGCGCGCTGGCTGAGCTGCACCTGACGGTGAAGCCCGGGCGGCGTCGGCTCGGCCAGCTTCTGCTGATGCATGATGCGGCCGGCCACGTCCTGGTAGAGCGGACCATTGGCGTTCAACAGACCGGGCGCGGGGCCGCGGTCGCGGAACGCCTCGGCGATGTAGCGCAGCACGTCGTTGTCGATGCAGTCGGTCACTTCCGACCAGAACGCCGTTTCGTTGACGTGGGCGTCGACATCGACGACCAGCCAATCCTTGAGCTTCTCCTTTGTCGGCGCGGCCTTGGCGAGATAGTCGCGGGTGTCGGTACGCGTGGAAAACTTCTCGAGCTCGGTGAGTCGAGGCGCGGTTTCGCGGATATTCATGTTTCCACCCTGCGTTGATGAACCGGGATCTCTTTAGAATCCATCGGCTGGGGCTGTTGCCCGTCAGTGTATTGGGCCGGCCCGGGGCGCGCAATGACCAACCGGGTGGGATGGGCTATCGAACCAGCGGCAAGCATGCTTTAAACGGACCGCCGACCGCGCTTCTCCTATTGCCGTCAGGATCGAGGAGCCTGCCCGATGCCTGCGAGCCGCCATGCCTCAGCGGCGGGCAAACGCGCCGAGACGATGGCCGCCGTGATGGCGCTGAGCGTCTTGATCGCCGCCGCGCAATCGGCGCTGGCGCAGCAAGCGCCCGAGGGAGCGCCAGCCGCATGGCGGGTCGAGTGCGTGGGCGACGGCAAGACTTTGGACTGCCGTGCTGTCCAGCAAGTCTTCCACCGCGAAACCCGGCAATTGGTGGTGTCGGCGCTGGTGCGGCCCGCGGCCGACGGCAAGACCGGCGCGATGGTGATCACGCTCCCGCTCGGCCTCAATCTCACCGAGCCGGTCTTGGTCAAGGTCGACAACGGCGCCGCCGAACGGCAATCGATCCAGACCTGCACCAATGTCGGGTGCTTCGTCGCCATGACGCTCACCGACAAGCTCATTGCCGCCATGCGAACCGGCAGCGACCTCAAAATCACCGTGCAGGACGCCAACAAGAAACCGATCGAAATGAGCCTGCCGCTGCTCGGCTTCGGCATCGCCTTCGACAAGGCCAAATGACGGTTACGACAGGAGATATCCGATGCGGACGCTGCTTTTCCCCCTCGGCCTCGTTCTCGCGCTTGCAACCGGGGCGAGCGCGCAATCGGCGGGAAAATTGAGCGCATCGGTCGCCGGCGTCCGCAACGACAGCGGGTCCGTGCGTTGCGGGCTTTATTCCTCCGCCGACGGTTTCCGCGAACCGGGCCGCGAAATGCGCGGCGCAGTCGCACCGATCAAGAACGGACAGGCGACCTGCGTGTTCAGCGGCGTTCCGGCCGGGACCTATGCGATCGCCGTTTTCCACGCCGAGCACAATGAGGCGCAGATGGAGACCGGCCTGTTCGGCAAGCCCAAGCAGGGCTACGGCTTCTCGAACAATCCATCCTCGACCTTCGGGCCGCCGAGCTTCGCCAGCGCCGCCTTTGCCTACAACGGCGGAACCCTCCACCTTCCGGTGCAGCTGAGCTACTAGCCGCGACGCCGGACGCGAACGGGCCGTGGCAAGCGGCACATGTCCGCTTTACATCCGATTGCGACCAAATTGGTTTGCCGCAGCAGTCCGCCGCTTCGTGCCGAACGCCGAGATAAGGCACCCGAGCCTGTAGGGTCTAGCCAATCCGGGAATTGGACCAGCGCAGCGGCTCGATGACTGCTCCTTCAGAACGCCACGGTCCCGCGCGCCCGCCAAGTCCAGATGTGGAAGTCGCTGCCGATACCGCCGTATTCGCCGCCAGCGCTGAGCGCGCCGTGACCGAAGGTCATGGCCACGCCTCCCGTTGCGCGCCCGGACCATCCTTGCAGGAGCGGCACGGTAGTGAGGCCGACGATCGTCGCGTCGTCCCTTGAGAAATAGTAGTCA
>JBKOXY010000291.1:0-5184 GCA_046725125.1 Pseudomonadota bacterium
GCACGACGATCAGGCGCTCGAGCTGTTCGTCGCCCGAATTGGCGAGCGCGAACACCGCCCAATTGGTGTTGCCCTCGCGCGCGCGCACGTCCATCCGTCGGATGATGCCGTCGGGTCCGGGCGCAGCGGAGACGAGCAGGCGGTCGGTCTCGGTGCGATGGCGTTCGGCGGCGTCGGTGAGATCGATCGCCTGTGCGTCGGTGCGCACATTGATCGCCTCCACCGCGCGCGCGGGAGAGAGGCCGACCACGATCATGGTCAGCATCGCCGTCACGCAGCCGCGCACGAACTGCAACCGACGTCCTCCCAGCTTCACCCCTGTCGACCCCTTCGCCGGACTGACGCAATTCCGCGAGCGCCCTAGGCGAGTGGAACTTTACGTCGATTTACGTCGATTTCGCGGCCCGTCCGCACCGGCAGGGGGCGGGACGGCGCCTGCGCCGCGTGGTCGAGCGGAGGAGAAAGAGCAAGAATTTCATGGAGTTGCGATCGTCAGCACGATCTTGCCGATGTGCGCGCTCGTCTCCATGCGCGCATGCGCGGCAGCCGCCTGTGCGAGCGGGAACGTGCTGTCGATCAACGGCCTGACCCGGCCCGCCGCGATCAGCGGCAGCACGTGCTCCTCCACGGCGCGCGCGATCGCGCCCTTGTCGGGGATCGCGCGTGCGCGCAGGGTCGAACCGGTGTGGGTGAGGCGCTTGAGCATGATGCGACGAAAATCGACCGTGGCCTTCGGGCTGCGCTGAAACGCGATTTGCACCACGCGTCCTTCGACGGCCGCGGCTTCGTAGTTGCGCTCGATGTAGTCGCCGCCGACCATGTCGAGGACGACGTCGACGCCCTTGCCGTCGGTGGCGACCTTCGCCGCTGCGACGAAATCTTCGCTCTTATAGTTAACGGCGACGTCGGCACCAAGGCGGCGGCAGGCATCGCACTTTTCCGCCGAGCCCGCGGTGGCGATGACGCGCGCGCCGAATGCCTTGGCGAGTTGGATCGCGGCGGTGCCGATGCCCGACGAGCCGCCATGGACCAGCAGCGTCTCGCCGGCCTTCAACCGCCCGCGCTCGAAGGCGTTGTGCCAGACGGTAAAGAAGGTCTCGGGGATCGCGGCGGCCGCGACGAGCGTGAGGCCCGGCGGCGCCGGCAGCGCATGGCTTTCGTGCGCCGGACAATATTCGGCGTAACCGCCGCCGACCACCAGCGCCATGACCTTGTCGCCGAGCTTCCATCGCTTCGCGCCTGCGCCCAGCGCGACCACTTCGCCCGCGATCTCGAGACCTGGAATGTCGGTCGCGCCGGGGGGCGGCGGATAAAGGCCTTGGCGCTGCATGACGTCCGGCCGATTGACGCCGGCGGCCGCCACCTTCACCAGCACCTCGCCGTCGGCGGGCCGCGGCAGCGGACGCTGCTCGGGCACGAGCATATCCGCTCCGCCGGGCGCGCGGATCGCGATCGCGGTCATCTGGGCGGGCAACGAGGGCATGGCAAAAGTCCTTGGCTGACGCGGTCTACGGCGCTTGCTTAAGTCGAGGCGGGACGTGTGACAATGGCGGCGCCGGAGGCTATTTTTCATCGGCTCTCGAGCGGAGGCGAGCGATGCCGACAATGGAGGACGACGACCGCCCGAAGAAAAAGGTCGTGCACGAGATCGGGCAGGATCTCGCGCTGCTCTCGATCAAGGAGCTGCAGGAACGCATCGCGCTCCTCAATGAAGAGATCGCTCGGCTGCAGGCGACGATCGCCAGCAAGCAGGGCTCGCGCAACGTGGCCGATCAGTTCTTCAAGAAGTAGGGAACCCCAAGATGGGAGGTCCGATCCGCGTGCCGCGGCGGAGGGCTTGCGGGGTGCGGCGGACGAGGCAATGGCACGGGGCGATTCGGGGGCGACGAATTGTTTAAAATCTTAAGACCTTGTTAAGCTTTCACGATCATTACTACGGGCGTCCATCTTCTGGACATTGAGTGGCTCCTGTCCACTCTGTTTGACGCCTCCCTGTTTAAACTTCGAGCCGCCGGCTACGGCGGCTCTTTTTTCGTCGTCTGTCCCATTTTTGGACGACGAAAATGCCTTTTCGCGGTCCGTTCCCGGTGCTGCAGCGCGTTGCCGCCCGGCAACTATATGCAGCGCTTTGTTCGGCGGGTGCTGGACAGGCGTCGGCGGCTGCGCAATGGTTCCAGTCTCGCCAGGGGCTGGCGCAAGAGCAAAAACGTACGTGTAGCGTGAGGCGTGGACGATGTCCGAGAAGTCGGTCAACGGGGCCGTGTCTTTCGGCGAGAGGCTGGCGGGCTCGCAGGCCTTTGCCGATCTGTTCCGCGACGGCATGGCGCTGGTGGAGCAGACCGCGGCCTACCTCGATGGCCCCGGCCGGCAAGAATCGAAGAAGCTCGGCCGCAACGCCGCGCTCGCTTACGCCACCGAAAGCATGCGGCTGACCACGCGGCTGATGCAGCTCGCGTCCTGGCTTCTGCTCCATCGCGCGGTCAAGGAGGGCGAGATGTCGCTCGCCCAGGCCAACAAGGAGAAGGCCAAGGTGAAGCTCGCAAGCAGCGAGCACAGCGACGAGCAGAACCTCAGGCTCTTGCCGGAACGCCTGCGCGCGTTGATTGAACGCTCCAAGGCGTTGCAAAGGGCGGTGCGCCGGCTCGATGCCACCATGCACGCAACCCCCGCCCGCGTCGATCGCGCCAATCCGGTCGAGCGTCAGATCGGCCTGCTCAAGGCAGCCTTCGAGCAAGAGTGATCTCCGACTCCGGTTGAGTGGCTCATGCAACCGTTGTCCCGCGCGCGAAGGCAACGCTGCGGTGCCAAGCCAACCAGGGAACCGCATGAAAAAACCCCCGCGCGAGCGGGGGTCTAGCGCGCCAAGCGGGTGCGCGCGCTATTTCTTGAGCCCGATGCCGGCAAACTTCTTCTGGAACCGCGAGAGCCGCCCGCCGCGGTCCACCAGCTGCTGCTGACCGCCAGTCCAGGCCGGATGCGACTTCGGGTCGATGTCGAGGTGCATGGTGTCGCCTTCCTTGCCCCAGGTGCTGCGGGTGGTGAATTCGGTGCCGTCGGTCATCACCACTTTGATGGTGTGATAGTCCGGATGCAGGTCGGGTTTCATCGGTCGTCATCCTGCGCGAGTTGCGCGCGCGTCGCGTCACGTCGAGAAAAAGTCGCGGCTCTATAGCCCAGGCCGTGCGGGGAAACAAGGCGCAGCCCAAGTCGCAGCCCAAGCGGCGATCCAGCCCGGCGCCCGATTGCTACCTACCGCTCGCCGGGGCATTGTCGCGCCCGCTTCGGCCCGTTTCGGCCGAGGTTGCAGAGGGCCGGTCGAGATGAACGTCGCCGAGCGGGACCCCGCGCGCGCGGTTGGGACTGCGGTCGAGCAACCGCAAAGTGCGGCTGCGCCCGCCGCCGCGCCGGTGCAAAGCCGCAAGCTCCGGCCGCTCATCTCCCTCATGCCCTATGTCGCACGCTATCGCTGGCGGGCGATCGCGGCGCTCGTCGCCCTCCTGACCGCAGCGGTCACGACATTGGTGGTGCCGGTCGCGGTCCGGCGCATGATCGATTTCGGCTTCTCGCGCGAGAGCGCCAGCCTCATCGACAGCTATTTCACCGTCATGATCGCCATCGTGGCGGTGCTCGCGCTGGCGAGCGCCGCGCGCTTCTATCTCGTCACCACGCTGGGCGAGCGCATCGTCGCCGATCTGCGCGAGGGCGTGTTCAGCCATCTCGTTTCGCTCTCGGTCGCCTATTTCGACGCGGCCAAGACCGGGGAGTTGATCTCGCGGCTCACCGCCGACACCACCCAGATCAAGGCTGCGGTCGGTGCTTCGGTCTCCGTCGCCTTGCGCAACCTGGTCCTGTTCTTCGGCGCGACTGCGATGATGGTCGTGACGAGCCCGCGTCTCTCCGCCTTCGTTCTCGCCGCCATACCCGTGATCGTGCTGCCGCTCTACGGCTTCGGCCGGGCGGTGCGTCGGCGCTCGCGTGCGGCCCAGGACACACTCGCCGATGCCACGGCCTATGCGTCCGAGCTGATCGGCGCGGTGCGCGTGCTGCAAGCCTTCACCAACGAGGCGCTGGCCAAGAGCCGTTTCGGCGCCGCGGTCGAGCGCGCCTTCCTCGCCGCGCGCGATTCGATCCGGGCGCGGGCGATCCTCACCGCGATTGCAATCTTCCTCGTCTTCGCGAGCGTGGTCGTCGTGCTGTGGGTCGGCGCGCAGGACGTGCTCACGGGCCGTATGAGCGCCGGCCGGCTATCCCAATTCGTGCTCTACGCCGTGTTCGCCGCCGCCGGACTTGGCCAGCTCTCGGAAGTGTGGGGCGAGCTGTCGCAGGCGTCCGGCGCGGCCGAGCGGCTGTTCGAGATCTTGAACATACGGCCGGCGATCGTGCCGTCGGCGCGGCCGATTGCTCTGCCGCAGCCGGCGCGCGGCGAAGTCGGCTTTGCCGGAGTTCGCTTTTCCTATCCGGCGCGGCCGGCAAGCCCGGTGCTCGACGGCGTATCGTTTGACGTGCGGCAGGGTGAAAAGGTTGCAATCGTCGGCCCTTCGGGTGCCGGCAAGAGCACCATCTTCCATCTCATCCTGCGGTTCTATGATCCGACATCCGGCGTGGTCAGATTCGATGGGGTGCCGCTCGTCGATGTCGATCCGCTCGCGCTACGCCGGCGCATCGCGCTGGTGCCCCAGGACGCCGTGGTCTTTGCCGCCTCGATCCGCGACAACATTCGTTTCGGCCGGCCCGGCGCGAGCGATGCCGAGGTCGAGCGCGCGGCCGAGCTCGCGCATGCGCTGGAGTTCATCAGCCTGCTGCCGCAAAAGTTCGATACCGCGGTCGGCGAACGTGGGGTGACGCTGTCGGGCGGCCAGCGCCAGCGCATCGCCATTGCCCGCGCCATCCTGCGCGAGGCGCCGCTCCTCTTGCTCGACGAGGCGACGTCCTCGCTCGACGCCGAGAGCGAGACGCTGATAAAGGCCGCGCTCGAGCGGCTGATGCAGGACCGCACGACCCTCGTCATCGCGCACCGGCTCGCGACCGTGCTCTCCTGCGAGCGCATCCTGGTGATGGAGGCGGGCCAAATCGTCGAGCAAGGCACGCACGCAAAGCTCGTCGCCGCCGACGGCCTCTACGCGCGGCTGGCGCGGCTGCAATTCCAGACCTGACGTCCTGCTGCCGCGGATCGGCCCTCACGGC
>JBKOXY010000249.1:0-4395 GCA_046725125.1 Pseudomonadota bacterium
CTGCTCTCCGGCAGCTTCATGGACTACGGCATGCCGCGCGCCGACACGATGCCGAACGTGGAGGCGGAATTGGAGGAAGTGCCCTGCAAGACCAATCCGCTCGGGGTCAAGGGCATCGGCGAGTCCGGCACCATCGGTGCGCCGCCGACGGTGATCAATGCACTCATCGACGCGCTCGGGCCGCTCGGGGTCGACCATATCGACATGCCGGCGACGCCGGCGCGGGTGTGGGAAACGATCACGCGCGCGCGGGTGGGGGCGGCGCACTGACCCAACGCACGCTGCGGCGCTGCTAGGGCGAACGCCGTTCCTGCGAAAAACGTGAGACGGCGTCCGCGCCGGCCTTTGGCAGCGCAGACGCGGAGCTAAAGGGCAGCATCACGGCGCGCACGGCTTCGAGCCAGGAGAGCCAAGCCAGCTGGCCGGCCTGAACCCAAAAAGCAAATGGGTTGGCTGCCTCGAGAAAGCGGCCGAATGCCTCGAACGACGGCACCGCCTGCAGGTTGATCGAAATCTGTTCGCTGTCGCCGTCCGGCGACTGGCGGTGAACGACCTCGATGTTAAGACCAGGCAGGCGCGCCGTCGCCTTGGTGGCGCCGACCTCGCTCTGTTGTGTGGCTCCCTTGAACTCGGACAACCGTCGTCTCCATTGTTTTGCACCGTCCTGGCGGGCGTCGAGAGTTTCGAGGTTGCGGAAGCGACCTACCGAGCGGCCGTGAAGCGATGGCCCGACCGGACGCCGAGGTCACGTCGGGCTTCGGCTTCTCCCTAGGCTTTGTGAGTTGGGTTGAAGCGAACGGTTGGGGCGCGCTTGCATTCCAAGCGCACGTTGGTGTCGGGGGGCAGTCGAAGACGTACAGCGAGGTCTTCCAAGTAATCTTCGCACGAGAGGCGGGATGGGAACGGCCCGTGCTCTTGCGTAATGTGGAGGCTACTGGGCGACAACGTCAGAGAGAGAATCAAAAAGAACGTCACGGGTCACCTCCAGTTCGGTGTGGCCCCAGACCCAATCGCTAACGGCACCACGTGGCGAAAGGTTCCAATCACACAGAATTGGTGATCCCGCCCAGGCGGGGCGATTATGAAGCGATGGCCGAAGGCGGTCATCACCTTGCCGTAAGGGGGCCCGCGTCATCCATCACAGCGGACGGCGATAGGGTCATGACTGGTGGGCAGAGTCAAAAAGCCCGACTGGGGGACGCCGCTAAAATTTTGACCGCAGGATAGCCCATAAGACGGCATTTAGCCACGGCCAGCATTCGCATTAGTTCGGACTGGTTTTTGGTCGTTTCAACACCCTGTCGATATCGGGTCTTGTTCATCTGCGCCAAAGATTTGCTCCTCGCAGCCATGATGCCAACGCCATCATCACTCTGGGTGAAGCAAAGGTCCGTGATGCCTGGACGCCCTCGAGGTAAGAAGCGCCCAGCCGATGTCATCGGTGCGGGGACATTTCGAACCTTTCGTGCGGGCACTCTGACATAAGTGCGGGGCGGTTGGGGGCTGAGGGTGGCCCCTTGGCCTCTGGATCGTCCAGCCCCGGGAAACAAAAGGCTCCCTGGGGCACACGATGCCCATCGCATTCAATCGCTGCGATAATCAGCCGGACTGCAACCAAGGCTGATCAGCCCCGCTGAGCGGTCCAAATGGGAGCCTTCATTCCTTCCTTGGAAGATTGCCGCGGCGCACCGAATAGCCGATGGCCGCGGGCGTGTTGAGGGTCTGTAGCTCTTGCAGCACGCGGTCGAGCTTGCGCTCGATCTCGTCCAGGCGGCGCAGGATCGGCAAGAGGCTGTTGGCGGAGGTCATTGGCTCACCGCATCTTAATTCGGACTCGTCTTTGGTCGCTTCAACGCCCTGTCGATACCGGCTCTTGTTCATCTGCGCCAAAGATTTGCTCCTCGAAGCCAGGCCCCTTTGACACCCATCTGATAAAATCGCCACTTCACCACCCCCCGCGCTCGCCTGAATCATTCCACCTGGGAAAGATGGCTCGCTGACCGGAATAGCTTTCTCGCGCATAACGCTCCAATTGGGCGTTGAATCGATCAACGCTCCACCTCGCTTACACCGACTGGAATTGAGAAGAACGGCTCCTGCCAAGGAAACCAGCGGTTTTGCTAGTTTAACTCAGAGGCCGGCAACTATGGGCAGACGCGAGCGGACACGATTTCGCCCGAGATTTTCTCCGCCACCATGATGGTCGGGATATTGGTATTGCCGCGCGGCACGGTCGGCATGATCGAGGCATCGACGACCCGCAGGCCGCCAATTCCGCGCACGCGTCCCACCGCGTCGACGACCGCGTGGCGGTCGCTTGCGGTGCCCATGCGGCAGGTGCCCACGGGATGGAACGTGCCGGCAACGTTTTGGCGGATGTGCTCGGCCAGCGCATCATCGTCCTCGACCAGCGCTGCGAGATCGACCCGCCGATCGGCCAGCGTCGAGAAGATCGGACCGGCGAGCGGCGGCACGAGATCGATGATCGCAGCGATGACCGCGCTCTGAATCCTATTCGCGGTGGTAATCCGGTTGAGGCGCCGCAGCCGGTCGGTGAACTTCACCGGAAACATCACGCCGCTCATCGCGCGCACTTTCTCGTGCGCCAGAATCTCGACCGCCCGGCGGAAGCCCTGCATGAAACGCTGAAGGTCGAGCTCGTGGCCGGCGAAGTTGAATTCGACGCAGGGCCGTCCGGCATCGCGCGCCAGCAGCGAGATTCGGCCGCGCGCCATCGGCTTGAGCAGGGTGGGCGCCAGATTGGCGACCTGGAAGCCGAGCGGGCTCCATGACGTCTTGCACTGCACGTTGATGTACATGTCGGTCCGTGGCGCGCCCGGAAGACCGGACGAATAGCGAAATGCAGTCATCGGATGCGGCCGCACCGATTCGGCCTGCCGTGCATCGCGATGCTGAAACAGGCCGACGAACACGATGGCATGGTTGGAGAGATTCTCCCCGACGCCGGGCAGATCCGCGCGCACCTCGATGCCGAGCTCGCGCAGGTGCCCGGCCGGCCCGATGCCCGACCGCATCAGGAACGCGGGTGAATGCACGCCGCCGGCGGAGAGGATGACCTCGCGCGCGCGGAATTCCCCCGCCTTGCCGCCGATCCGCGCGCTGACGCCGGTGACGCGGCGCCCCTCGAACACCAAGCCGGTCACGGTCGCGCCATTGACGATCGTCAGATTGCTGCGCGCGCGCACCGCCGCGTCGAGATAGCAGATCGCCGCCGATGCGCGCTTGTGCGGCCAGTTGCTCATGGGCACCGCGCCGTAGCCGTCGCGGAAATCCGCGTTCATGTCGGCGATGAACGGGATCTGACGCTCTTGCGCAAAAGCGTACACCGCCTTCGACAGCGGCGCCCAGTCTTCCGGCTTGGTGCGGCGGATCGGCACCGGGCCGTCGCGGCCGTGCAACTCGCCGGTGAAATCCAGCTCGGTCTCGAGCTTGCGATAATAAGGTAGAACGTCGCTCCAACCCCAACCGGCCGCGCCGTGCGCCTCCCATTCGGCGTAATCCTCCGGCGTTCCGCGATACGCCACCATGCCCATCACGGAGGAGCCGCCGCCCATGATGCGCCCTTGCGAAAAGTGAACCGGCGGGGAATTGTCCTTGCGGCGCCAATGCACCTTGAGGTCCGGCCAGAAATAGGCGTCGTTGTAATACGAGGTCGCATAGGTATCGAGCACGTCGGCCGGCTCTTTGCCCGGCGGCGTGTCCGGTCCGGCTTCGAGCAGCAGCACCTTCGTGCCCGATCGCGCAGACAGCCGGTTGGCCAGCACGCATCCCGCCGCGCCGCCGCCAATGATGATGGTGTCGAAACTGTTGGTCATGGAGCGATCTGGTTGGTTCGGACCCCGCGGCGCCCCTCTACCCCCGCATGACGGCGACGGAAATGGCTGCCATAATCATTGGACAATAAAACACGCCCAGGAGCAAAGCCCGATGTCGAGCATACCGCGCGCCAGGCAGATTCTGCGCCGCCTGCTGCCGGCGACGATTTTGATCGCCGCCGCGGGCGCGACGTGCACCTCGGCACGCGCGGAATATCCCGAGCGGCAGATCACCATGATCGTGTGCTTTCCCGCCGGCGGCGGAACCGACATCGCGGCCCGGCTGATCAACACCGCGCTCGGCGAGGCGCTGGGCAAGCCGGTGATCGTCGAGAACCGCGGCGGCGCCGGCGGCAATATCGGCATTGCGGCGGCGGCGCGCGCCGGTGGCGATGGCTATACCTTGCTCGTGTGCTCGAGCGCCTACGTGGTCAATCCGAGCCTCTACACCCAGGCGACCTACGATCCATACAAGGACTTTGTCCCGGTGATGGTGATCGGGGCGTCGCCCAACGCATTCGTGGTTCCGGCGCAATCGGACATCAAGACCATGCCGGAG
>JBKOXY010000229.1:0-7130 GCA_046725125.1 Pseudomonadota bacterium
TAGAGATATTTCATCAGGTGCGCCGTGACCTGGTTTTCGGTGATGCCGGGCCGCAGGAACTTCATGCATTCCCAGTGAGTGGCGTCGCCGATCGCGCCGACAATGCGCATGCATTCCTGCTCGTCGGCGTTCTTGACGGCGCGCGCTTCCATCATCGGCGTCATGCCGTCGACCCAGTTGATCTTCTTGTCCTTGAAAATATTGATCATGTTGATGTCGATGAAGTCGACGCCGAGCTTCTGTCCGGCGACGCCGTGGCGCTTCATCTCGTAAAGGATCGCATCGGTGAACTTCTTGACTTGCTGTTGCGAGGCCGGGCCAGCCGCGCCTTTGATCCAGGCATAGGAGTAGCGGACGTTCTCCTTGGGGATCCACGGCGAGTGGCGCTCGATCTGGAAGCCGAGGTCGCCCTGCTCGAACAGCACCGGCGCGCCGTCACCGCAAAGGAGCGCATAGCGCAGTCCCGGCTTGAGCCGATTCCAGCCCGGCGTGAGCGTGCCGGTGAGGTAGCGCACGTTCTCGTCGTACATGCACAGCATGGCGCCGAGGCCGTGCTTCTTCATGTGCTCGCGCGCACGCTCGGTCCGGTACTTCTTCATCCGGTCCCAGTTGACGCGTTGCTGCCAATCCAATCCGGCGATGCCGAAATTTGCCGTGCCCATGGTCTCTCCTGAGTTGAAGCCGCGCGGTCCTGTTGTTGATGGAAATTCCAGCCGGCTGTTCCCTATCGCCGAGGACCATATTGCAGCAAGTCCCTCCGCGATAGGGGAGCCCGCGGCGGCCGAAGGCCGCGCGGCGGTGACATTGATCCGTTGCGATCAACCGGGCT
This sequence comes from Pseudomonadota bacterium, assembly GCA_046725125.1. Classification (GTDB taxonomy): domain Bacteria; phylum Pseudomonadota; class Alphaproteobacteria; order Rhizobiales; family Xanthobacteraceae; genus VAZQ01. Next base: position 830 of record JBKOXY010000229.1, read on the forward strand.
TGCAGCTGCTTCGACTGAACACTGAAAGTGCAGGAGCTGGAACTAACATCGCGGCCGACGCCGTTCTTGTTGCGATCAGCTCGCGTCCTGTCCCGGATCGGCTTTGAGCCCGGCCGCCTCGATGCCGGCGATGGCGCAGGCCTCGTCGCGGTCGGACGTGTCGCCGGAGATGCCGACCGCGCCGATGATGTCGCCCGCCGCGGTTCTGATCAGCACGCCGCCGGGATTGGTGACCATGCGTCCCTCGCTGGCGGCCGCCAGCATCGTGAAGAACTGCGGGGTCTTGGCCGCGCGCGCGGCGAGCGTACGCGAGCCGAAGCCCATGCCGAGCGCGCCCCAGGCCTTGCCGAAGGCGATGTCGAAGCGCAAGAGGCCGGACTTGTCCTCGCGCTTGAACGCGACCAGGTGCCCGCCCGCGTCGAGCACGGCGACGGTGAGCGGCGCGCAATTGGTGTCGCGGCCTTTCTTGAGCGCGACGTCGACGATGGTCGAAGCTTGAGCAAGCGTAACGACGGACATATGGGCTCCACGGGGTTGTCGGACAGAGCGTTGGCTCAGATGGTTTCGGATCACTGCTTCGCGCGGTTCGCCCAATAGACCGATACCGCCGATACTTCCGCCGCGCCCGAGACCTTGCGTTTGGTCTCCTCGTAGCAGGCGAGCGTCTTCTCCACCAGCGGCAGCTCGACGCCGCGCGCCTTGCCCTCGGCCAGCATGGTGCGCAGATCCTTGACCGCGCTGTCGACGTCGAAGGTCACCGGCCCGCCGTCGCCACCCTTGAGCATTTGAGCGACCCCCGCGCCGCGCACCTTGAGCACGTTCGGGCCGCCCGACGTGTCCGCCAGCAGATCCATGATCCGCGCCGGGTCGAGCCCGAGCGGGCGGCAGAGCGCGAGCGCCTCGCCGAGCGCCTGCCAATAGATCATCAGCGGCATGTTGATGGTGAGCTTCATCACCGCGCCGGAGCCGACCGGCCCGCAATGTTCGAGCCGGCGGCAGAGTTGTTCGAGGATGGGCCTTGCGCGCGCGGCGTCGGCAGGCTCGGCGCCCATCAACCCGATCAGCTTGCCTTGTCGCGCCGGACCGGTTGAGCCGCCCACGGGGCACTCGACCAAGACGGCGCCCTTCGCGCGCACCTTGGCAGCGAGCGCGACCTCGGTCTGCGGCTGCACCGTGCTCATCTCGATGAACAGCTTGCCGCGCACGTCGGGAGCGAGCAGTCCGGATGCGCCGGTATAGACCGCGTCGATGGCGGCGGCGTCGGTAAGGATGGTGATGACGGCCTCGGCGTTGCGCGCAAGCTCCGCCGGCGTGGCGGCGGCCGTGGCGCCGGCAGCGATCACCGGCTTCAATTTGTCGGCGGAGCGGTTCCACACCGCCACCTTGTGTCCGACCTCGATGAGCCGCTGCGCGATGGCCGCGCCCATTTTGCCGATCCCGGCGATTCCGATCTGCATCGGATGTGCTCTCCTTGTGGCCTTTCCCCTACATTGCAACAGCGGGCGGCGACCATACGGGATTATGCGTGCGCGAGAAAGACAGCCTTCGCGCTGCGCCGCTCGGCCACATTGAGCTTGAACGCAGCGGCGGCCGCCGTGTAGCGTCCGCCGCCCGATTGATCGGCAACGGAGGCTGGCAATGGCGAAAGGCAAAGTCGGTATCGTCGGCCTCGGCATCATGGGCGGCGCGTTCGCGCGCAACCTCCTCGCCGCCGGCTGGCGGGTGGTGGGCTACGACATCGACGAGGCGCGCCGCCGTGCCATGGCGCGAGCCGGCGTCGAAATCGCGGACGATGCGAAAGCGCTCGCCGCCGCGGTTGACACCGTCATCACCAGCCTCCCCAAGCCCGCCGCGCTCGATGCGACGGTGGCGGCCATCATCAACGCCCGCGTTCGCCCGCGGGTCATCATCGAAGCCAGCACGTTTGCGATCGACGATAAGCTCAAGGCCGAGCGCGCGCTGCGCAAGGCCGGCCACGTCATGCTGGACTGCCCGGTGAGCGGCACCGGCGCCCAGGCCAAGGTGAAGGACCTGGTGATCTATGCGAGCGGCGATCGCAAGGCGATCCGCAGGCTGCGCCCGCTGTTTGCCGGATTCGCCCGCGCGGTGCACGACCTCGGCGCGTTCGGTAACGGCAGCCGCATGAAATACGTCGCCAACCTTCTGGTCGCCATCAACAACGTCGCGAGCGCCGAGGCGATGGTGCTCGGGCTGAAGGCCGGCCTCGACGCGCAGACCGTGTTCGACATGGTCAGATCGGGCGCCGCCAATTCGCGCGTGTTCGAATTGCGCGCGCCGATGATGGTGAAGGACCGTTACGACGGGGCCAGCATGAAAATGTCGGTCTGGCAGAAGGACATGGCCGTGATCGGCGACTTCGCGCGTCGGCTCGGCTCCCCGACGCCGATGTTCGACGCCACGGTGCCGGTCTACGACAAGGCGATGCGCAGCGGGCACGGCGATCACGACACCGCCGCGGTCTGCGCGGTGCTGGAGACGATGGCGGGCGTGAAGCGGGGGAAGGCCCCGCCGCGGGGAGCAAAGCGGCGTTAGGCAGGCGCCGACCGCGCGGATCACGTCCGCAAGAAGTCGAGCACCGCGGTCTCCGTCAACACCGCTTCGGGAATGCTGTGGCGCTGCGAACGGGCGCGCTCCTCGGCGGTCTGCGTGGCCTGAAGATAGGCGCCGAGGTGCCGCGCGCGCTCGATGATGCGTTGCCCGACCGGGACGCGCGCCGCCTCGAAGCGCCGCAGCGCCGCCTCGACCTCGTCCACCTCGAGCGCCGCCGCCAATGCCGCCGCGTCGTCGGCCGCCTTGGCGACGCCGGCCGCGACATGCGGTCGCGCGACGAAGGCCGCGTCGCCGATGATCGCGACCCGGCCGAACGCCATGCGCGGCGTCTCGAGGTCGTAGATCGGCTGCAGGATCGGCTCGTCGATCATTCGCACCACTTCGCGGAACTGCGGCGCGAGCAGCCGCTCGGCCGCCGCCCGCATCTGGGCGATCGCCTCGCGCCGGATCAGCGGCGGCGGAATCGATATGGTGTGGGTGGTGCCGCCCGCATCGGTGAGGAGGTGCTGCAGTTCGCCGTTCTCATCCGCCGGCCGGTACCACACCACGTTGTAGCGGCGGTGGCCGGGGCGCAGGTCATTGTCGGGGCCGGCGACCGGATAGCCCAAGCACTGTTCGCCCGGCGGCAGGCAGAACGTCATGTAGTTGAACAGCTCGCGATGAATCGCCGGTGGAAACGCGGCCTCCGGAATGAGCGCGCGCCACGCCACGTAGCCGACGTAAAGCGGCGCCAGCTCCGGCAGGCATTGCTGGCGGATGGTTGAGCGAAGGCCATCCGCACCCACCAGGAGCTCAGCCTCCGCGGCATCGCCATCGCCGAAATGCGCGACCACGGACTTTTCGGTCTGCACGAAACCGCTGACGCCGCGACCACGGTGGTAGCGCTCGCGCGGGAACGCGTCCCGCAGCACCCGGTAGACGCGCTCCCAGGCGGTGAGAACCTGGGGACAGGCGAACTCGCCGGCGAGCCGACCGGACGCATCCAGGATCTTTCGGGTCGTGATCTCGACCCCGAGCGCGGTCGGATCGATTCCGAGCCGGCGCAGCGTTTCGATCAGATCCGGCTGCGCGACGATGCCGGCGCCACGGCCGGCGAGCTCGCGCTCGACCCGCTCGAAGATATGGACGTCCCATCCGGCGCGGCGCAGCAGCAACGCGGCCAACAGGCCGCTCATGGAGCCGCCGACGATCAGCGCGCGCCGCTTGCTCGCCTTTTCGCTCGATCCCACCATTTCCTGCCGCGCAAAAGTTGCTATATATCGTGCCAAACCTGGAGGAATGCCATGGCCCTGACGATGTTGGACAAGCAGGCGGAGAACTCGGTGAAATCACCGTGGCCGCCGGAGATCGCCGCGGAATTCGAGCGCGAGAAGAACAATCCCAACCCGTGCGTCGGAAACGCGCTGGTATCGGAGAGCGATCGCGTCCGGGTGTGGACGATCCGCCTCAAGCCCGGCGAGCGGATCGGCTTCCACCGCCACGTGCTCGACTATTTCTGGACCGCGGTCACGGGCGGCCGCGGACGCCAGCACGTGCATGACGGCACCACCGTCGAATACACCTACGCTCCCGGGGAAACGCGGCACGAGACCTACGGGCCCGGCCAATTCAAGGTGCACGATCTCGAAAATCTCGGCGACAAGGAGATGGTCTTCATGACCATCGAATTCCTGCAAAGCGCCAACAAACCGATGCCGCTCCCTGAAGGCGTGCGGCAGCAGGCCGCAGCGTAAGCGGCGGCAAAGTTCGACTACCTGGCGGGCGTAACCGGCAAGCGCCCGTCGCCGCCTCATCGCGCGGTCAAACGGACTAGCCAAGGCGGCACCCTTCCTGCACACTGGCACGCAAGCAAAACAGGCTCGCCCGCGCATAAGTCATGTCTTGGCGGGACAGGGGCTTTGGGGGGAATAGGTGGGCCTCAGCTTCGATTTGCTGATCAACGCCTTGATCGCCGGCATTCTGCTCGGCGGGTTCTATGCCGCCGTGACGATCGGCGTGTCGATCTCGTTCGGCATCCTCGACATCGTCAACATCGCGCATCCCGCCTTCATCATCCTCGGCTCGTATATCGCCTATATCGTCAACACCCGGCTCGGCACCGATCCGATCGTGATCAGTATCGTCATGCTGCCGGTGTTCTATCTCCTCGGCGCCGGCGTCTATCAAGTCTATTACGAGTCGTTCGAGCGGCGCGGGCAGGAAGCGCTGCGCGGCCTGTCCTTCTTCTTCGGCCTGCTGTTCGTGACCGAAGTGATGCTCATTCTCGTTTTCGGCGTCGACTACCGCTACGTCGAAGCGCCCTATATCGGGCCGAGCTGGCGCCTAGGCGTGATGGATTTCCCGCTGCGCATGCTGGTGCCGTGCGTGGCTGCCCTCGCCCTGTTCGGCGCGTTAGAGCTCTTCCTGTCGTACACGTTCATCGGACGCGCGATCTCCGCCGTGGCGCAGGATCAGCTTGCCTTGCGGCTCATGGGCGCCTCCCCGATCCGCATCAAACGCATCGCCTTCGGCATTTCCATTGCAACCACGGCGGTCGCCGGTGCGCTGCTGATCATCATCCAGCCGGTCGAGCCCTCGGTCGGACGCGAATATATCGGCCGGGTCTTCGCGATCTGCGTGCTCGGGGGGCTCGGCAGCCTTCCCGGCACGGTGATCGCCGCCATGCTGCTCGGCATCATCGAGAGCTTCACCGCCACCTTCTACGGGCCCTCGTGGGCGCCGGCGGTGGCATTCGGCGTCCTCCTCCTTACCCTCGCGTTTCGGCCGGCGGGTCTTCTCGGACGATAGGATTGTCGATCGTGCGGACTCGGGTCTTCCTGTTGATCGCGATTGCCGTGGCGGCCGTCGTGTTCTTCGGCGCGCGCACGGTGAACAACGATTACGTGTTCTTCGCCGGCTATACCGTGCTGCAATTCGTCGTGCTGGCGACCGCGTGGAACATCCTCGGCGGCTACACCGGCTACGTCAATTTCGGCTCGGCCGCATTCTTCGCGCTCGGCGCCTATGCAACGGTGTTCCTGCACAAATCCTACCCGTTGCCGATCCCGCTCCTGATCGTGGTCGGCGGCATCGTGTCGGGCATCGTTGGGTTCGGCATGGGCTATCTCACGCTGCGGCTGCGCGGCGCCTTCTTCGCCATCGCGACGCTCGCGCTCGCCGTCGTGCTGCAAACGCTGGTGGTCAACTGGGACTATGTCGGCGGGTCGCGCGGCGCCTACATCATCCGCCCGAACGAAATCGCCATCATCGGCCCCTACATCCAATATCTGTTCCTGTTGATGCTCGCCCTCGTGGTCATCGCGCTGACCGTCGCGCGCGGCATCGAGCGCTCGCAGCTCGGCTATGGCTTCGCCACCATCCGCGACGATGAGCTCGCGGCGGAAGCCTCCGGCGTGCCGACGCTGCGCCTCAAGCTCGTCGCCACGACGATCTCCGGCGCGCTCATGGGCATGGCCGGAGCGCCGTTTCCCTATTACATCGGCTATCTCCAACCCTCGTCCGCCTTCGGGCTCGAATATGCGGTCAACTCCATCGCCATGCCGATGATCGGCGGCACCACCAGCTGGGTCGGACCGCTGATCGGCGCCGTCCTGCTCGGATCGTTGCAGCAGATCGCGACCGTCACCATCTCCTCGGCGGTCAACCTTCTCATCGTCGGCCTGCTGCTGGTCGCTTTCGTCATCATCGCTCCGAACGGTATCATCGGGTTGGTGCAGGGCTGGACGCGCGG
>JBKOXY010000500.1:0-17772 GCA_046725125.1 Pseudomonadota bacterium
GTGCCGCCGCCGGCGACGATCCATTCCGCCGGCGGACGCGGCAGCACGGTGATCGCGTGGGCGACCGCCGCGGCCGTGATGGCCGTGAGCGTCGCCGCGCCATCCGGCGTGCTCTTGCCGGCAAGTCGTCCTTCCTCCGTCACCCAGTGGCGAAAAGCGTTGCGATCGAGCGATTTGGGGGGCGGCTTGGCAAAGAAAGGATGCGCTAGCACGCGCGCCACCGCGGCCTCGTCGACTTTGCCCGCGGCCGCGGCACGGCCCTCGTCGTCCTGCGGTTGGCCAGTGCGCAGGCGGACGAAGTCGTCTATCAGCGCGTTGCCGGGCCCGGTATCGCAGGCGACGAGCTCGGCACTGCCGTTGATGAAGGTGACGTTGGCGACGCCGCCCAGATTAAGTACACCGACGGGATGCGCGCGCTTGAGCAGGCGCAGCATGGCGCGATGAAACACCGGCACCATCGGTGCGCCGTGCCCTCCGGCGGCGACGTCGGCGGCGCGAAAGTCGTAGACCACGGGAATGCCGAGCCTGCCGGCGAGCGCGGCGCCGTTGCCGAGCTGGATGGTGAGGCCGCGATCGGGACGGTGCAGGACGGTCTGGCCGTGGAAGCCCACCACTGCGACCGCGCTCGGCGGCATCCCGTTCGCGGCCAGGAACGCCTCGACCGCCTCGGCGTGCATGTCGGTGACCAGCTCTTCCGCCTCAACCAGCACCGCGGGCCGCGCGGTGCGCTCGGTGAGGTTGGCGGCAGCCGCGATCGCGCGCCGCACCACGTCGCGCTCGCGGTCGCTGTAGGGACGGTAGCCGGTCGGGCCCAGGCGTCCTATCCCTTCGCCGTCAGTCTCGACGAGCGCCACGTCCACCCCGTCATAGGAGGTGCCGCTCATCAGCCCAATCGCAGTGGCGCGCGCCATGGAGGCGTCCTTTAGTTGAATCCCACGCTGGACCTGTTACACCACCGGCCCAAAAGAGGCGATAAAAAGAGGCGAGGAGGCATGAGCGCCTACAAGTCCGACTTCCTGCGCGTTCTCGCGGAACGCGGATTCATCCACCAGGTTCCGGACGCCGAGGGCCTCGATGCCAAGGCGGCCGCGGGCCCCCTCACCGCCTATGTGGGTTTCGACGCCACCGCGCCGAGCCTCCACATCGGCAACCTGCTCACGATCATGATGTTGCGGTGGCTGCAGAAGAGCGGCCATCGCCCGATCGCGCTGATGGGCGGCGGCACCAGCAAGATCGGCGACCCGTCGGGCAAGGACGCGAGCCGCGCTTTGCTCACCGGCGCGCAGATCGAGGCCAATATCGCCTCGATCCGCACCGTATTTTCGCGCTTTCTCGATTTCGATGCCGGCGCCATCATGGCGGACAACGCCGAGTGGCTCGACCGGCTGCACTATATCCCCTTCCTGCGCGACGTCGGCCGCCATTTCACCATCAACAAGATGCTGACGTTCGACTCGGTCAAGCTGCGCTTGGAGCGCGAGCAGCCGCTCACGTTTCTCGAATTCAACTACATGATCCTGCAAGCCTACGATTTCGTGGAACTTTACAAGCGCCACGGCTGCATTCTGCAGATGGGCGGATCGGACCAGTGGGGCAACATCATCAACGGCATCGACCTCGGCCGCCGGCTGCTCAATGTTCAGCTGTTCGCGCTGACCACGCCGCTGCTGACCACCTCCTCGGGCAGCAAGATGGGCAAGACCGAGACCGGCGCGGTTTGGCTCAACGCCGACGCCATGAGCCCCTACGAGTATTGGCAGTTCTGGCGCAACTGCGAAGACGGCGACGTCGGCCGCCTGCTCAAGCTGTTCACCGAACTGCCGCTCGATGAGATCGGACGTCTCGCCCGGCTCAAGGGGCAAGAGCTCAACGAGGCGAAAAAGGTTTTGGCGACCGAGGCGACCGCCCTCTTGCATGGTCGCGCGGCCGCCGAGCAAGCGGCCGAAACCGCGCGCCGCACCTTCGAGGAAGGCGCACTCGCCGAGACGCTGCCGACGGTCGAAATCCCGCACGCGACGCTCGCAGCCGGTCTCGGCGTGCTCGACGCCGCCGTTCACGTCGGCTTGGTGTCGTCGAAAGGAGACGCACGCCGACAGATCAAGGGCGGCGGTCTCAGGGTCAACGACGTCGCGGTCACCGACGAGAAGATGGTGCTCACGCCGCGCGACCTCACGCCTGAAGGCGTCATCAAGCTCTCGCTCGGCCGCAAGCGGCACGTGCTGTTGAGGCCGGTGTGACGGCGGGACAGTTAGGCTCGACGCGTCATGCGCGGGCTTGACCCGCGCATCCATCCTCTTCGCGAAACGTTTTTGTAAAGATGGATGGATTGCCGGGTCAGGCCCGGCAATGACGGCGGATGGGTCAGCGCCAATGTCCCCTGGTATGATCGCGAGGAGGGCGGCCAACGATGCTAATGGCGGCTCGGTTCGACGTAGCTTTGCGCCGGCAGGGGACCATTGCCGCCCGGGAATTCGAAGAACTTGCGCAACAAGCCCGGCGCCACCGCGGAAATCGGATTGACGCGCAATACCGGCGTGCTCGGCGGGCCGACTACCTCGTAGGTGACGCCGAGCAAGCCCTCGTTGCTGCCGCCGAGGAAAGGCCCGACGATCGGGAGCTGGCCGAACATGTTGTTGAGGCCGTAGAGCGGAACGAAGGTGCCGCGCATGCGGACCTCGTCGCGATGGTAGTCGATGTAGCCATCGACCGTGCCGCCGATGGCGGGGCCCTTCAGCAGCCCGTCGCGAATGGTGAAGCGGCCGAGCGAGCGGGTGAAATCGACCCGCAGGTGCGAGAACTCGACCCCCGGCGATGGGCCGCCGGGTTGCTGCGGGGCGGCAGCGACGCGCTCGAGCGCCGCTTCTCCGCGTACCACGAAGCCGCGGACGTCGAGAATGCCTTCCTGCGGTGCAAGATCGGCGCTCTGCGGATCGAGCGCGACCCACATTTCGCCGCCGCCGACCTTGGGGTAGATGTCGTTGAAGCGGAAGAAGGCGCCGGCGTCGTTGGTCTCGACGACGACAAATTGGCGGCCATTGGTCCCACGCGCGCGCAGCTCGCCGATGACGGGCGCATCGCGTCCCAGCTTGGCATTCAACGCGAGGCTGGTGATGACGCCGCTGCGACGTGAGACCCGCAGATCGAGGCCGCGCAGCGTCTCGCCGTTAAAGCCCAAGACCGTGCCGAGCTTGACGTCGACATCGATATCCTTGTCTTGCTTTTGCCTATTGCTGCTCGTGCCGGTCAGCGTCGATTTGATGAAGCCGCGTCCGTCATAAACATCGCCGCGCACGATCATACGCAGCGCACCGTCGGCGCCCCGTTCCGCTTTGAGAGTAGCCTTGTCCCCGTCCGAAAGGGCAAAGACCGGGAAATTTGCGGAGACGATGTCACCGGAGGAAGCGACCTCGACCGTGCCTTTGACCGCAGCGCCGGAGGCTTCGATCACCAAATCTTCGAACCGCGTCCCCGTCGGCTTGTTGATGAGGGTAAAGGTCGCGCGACCGGCGCGACCTGGAGGCTTCAACCATCCCGGCAGCAGATTGTCGACCTTGGCCGGCGAGAGATCGGCCTCGACGGCAAAGCGGCTCTCGCCCTCGTCCGGCACGCGTCCGCTGAGCTTGATCGGCACCGGCCCGGTGAGAGCGCCGCCGAGATCGAAGCCGAATTTGCTGCGCGCGTTCTCGTCGAGAGTGGCCTGGAGGCGGATATCAGCGTCGCCGTCGCGCGGCTTGCGGTAGTCGAGCGCGGAGGCAACGCCGTTGATCTTGACGTCACCCCGGATCCAGTGACCCAGGTTGTTGGCGGTCACCTTGAGCAGCGCGGCCTCGACCTTCTGGCCCATGACCATGCGTTCGGCGGCGAAATTGGCGACGTCCATGTTGATGGTGTAGAGCGAAGACCCGGGCGCCAGATCCTCCTTGAGCGGCAGCGCAAGCGTCACCTGCGCAGTGAGCGTCCCGCGGCTGGTCGCAGGCTCGACCGGCGCGCCCGAATACTCGCGCAGCCGTTGCATCCCCAGGAGTTCGGCCGCGGCCGGCACCGATCCGTCGAGGCGGAAGCGGACCTTCGCCGGCGGCGCCTTGGGGAAATGATCGGGCACCTCGAACACGCCGCTGGTGATCGAGAGCTTGCGACCGGGCGATATCTCCACGTTGCCGCGGCCGACATTGATGGTCGCGGTGCGGCCGGAAATGTGCACGCTGACGTCGGCGTCGCGGATGGCCGGCAAGCCTTCGATCGGCCGGATTTCGGCGCCGTGGCCGATGATCTGGACCAACAAGCCGTCATCGGGAATCGGCGGGCCGCTCGATTTGAGCGTGGACCACGGTGCGTTGGCCGAAATGTCCAACCGCTCCACGGTGCCGGCCTGAACATGGTCGAGGACCCAGGCGCGCACCTTCGACGCCACGGTGACCGGCCAAATCCGCTTCATGGCCGCCACCGACATGCGCGTGCTGGCAATTCCAAGGGTCAGCCGAGGATCGTCGCCCGAAAAATCGAGGCTGCCGCTGAGCGCGACGCCGAGATCGGTGTTGCCCACCTCGCTCCGCTCGAGATCGATGCGCTGCTTGTTGGCGTCGATCCGCAGCTTCAGCAGGATGCGGTTGAGCACGAGTGCGTTCGGATCGACCGCCGCGGAGGCCAGCACCAGGCTGCCACCGGAAACGTCCAGCCCCCAAACGCCGCTGTCGTCGCGCGGCGCGTCGAGCTGCGCGAGCAGCGTGATGCGGCTGCCGCCGGACACCACCTGGAAAGGCACCATCAGCGACTGCCGAGTCTTATCCCAATCGAAACTGATCTCGGCGCGATCGATCGGAATGCGCACCAGCGGGTCGTCGAGATCGACGATGACGCCTTTCTCCACGGCCATGCGCCCGTCGAGCATATGGGGAATGCCGTCGGGACCGACATCGGCCCGGATGCGTCCCGTCAGCGGCAAATCGATCTCGTATTGATCATCGCCCCATCGCATGGCGAGCATGGCGTCCTTGGCCGAGACTTTTTGCGTCTCGATGTCGATGATGCGGTGGCCGTGTTCGCCCGGCGTCATCGCCGCGCGCATGCGCCAAGGCCGTTCGACGGCTTGCGAGCCGAGCGCAACCGCGATGCCGCCGCCCTTGGGGCGCGTCACGCTCAGATCGATATTGGTGAACGTCCACTGCTTGCCATTGCGCTGATCGTCGACGGTGAGGTTGCCGTCTTGCAGGCCGATCTCGGTGAGGTCGCGGCCGTCGAGACCGCTGGCGTCGAGACTCTCGATCCAAGCGAGCAGCGCGGCCAGGTCGGGAACGTCGTTGCGCATGGTCGCGCCCGCGTTCGTGGCTGGGGCGGCCGTAGCGGCTGCCGCGGCGCGTTCGACCTTGGCCGGCGGCGTCGCCCCGGGGACGGCCGGCACCAACGTTGCCGAAGCGGTGACGAACGGACGCTTGTTGCTGCCGGCAAAGACCGTGACCTTGCTGTCCGACTCGATGCGCACCGCCATCTCGGCGCCGACCAGGCTCAGCCGCTCGGCGCGGATGCGACCGGCGAGCAGGCCCGCGCCGGAGATGCCGACTTCCGCCTTGGGCGCGCTCGCTACGACGGTGCCGTCCGCGTCGCGCACCACGATGTCGCGAATGCGCAGCGACGTGCGTCGCTTGTTGGCGTCGCGCTCGATCTGGGTGCCGCCGATTTCAACCTCGTGGCCGGGCCCGAAATTTTCCTTGATCGCCGCGGTCAGCCATGGCGTGGCGATATCGAGCTCGATCGGGCCGCTGGACAGGCGCCACCAAAGCGCGAACAGCGCGAGGAAGGCGAGGCCGCCGAGCGTGCCGCCGACAACGGCGAGTTTGCGCAGCCGCGGATACCACGCGCGCAGCCGCATTCGCCCTTTGCCCAGGCAGGATGTCGAGGAGATCGGCGCGGATGCGCAGGCGCGACGGACCTCGCCATCGTCCTGCGCCGAGGTCTCACGCCCGCACAATTGGTTCTTGAGGCTTGCCTCCAGCTTTAGGAGAGCCTCGAGACTGGGATAAGGTTGTCCAGCCGCCATGCCCCGACTTGGCGTCCCCTCGACCACCGATTCCGCCCGCGTCATGGCTGACGTCTGCGGCGAACCGGCCCCCTTGCCGCGGTCGACAAAATCCCCGGCACTACGATCGACCCGGCGGCACTTTTCCGCGCGTCGTTCAACCCCTTAGAGACCTCGGAAAAGGGACGAAAGGAAGGCGCTTGGAGCCCTCCCCAGGGGCGAAAGCCCCGCGTTTAAGCGGCCGCGCGATGGCGGCGGTTTCATGTCCCGCGCCGATGTCAAGCAAGCGCAAGCTCTGCGTCCATCCCAAGACTCACCCCGGGGCTCTCCCCGCGAAATCATTGATTCTTCGAAGCTTCCAAGCCGAGGCCCGGAAGCGGGACGGGGTCTTTGCCGATGCGGTCGCGGCCCGGGACAAGTCCAGGAACAGGACAAGTCCAAGAAAAAGCACGATTCTCGGGATGGCGCTCGGCTGCGACGAAACCCACAAGATGCTTAAGGCCTCTGGCGTCTGGGGCGAAAAACCCTCTACGGCGGGACTTTCATGGGGATCGCCCGGACCGCCTTGCTGGTCGGCCCGCACGGGCCGGACCGCCCGCATCTGGCTCCGAGTCGAGGGCCACGGCGCGCGGATCATTCGCTGAAAATTAACCGTACTGCCTCGAATCGGCGCGAGTTAGCGCGCGCGTAACGTCGACTGACGTAGGGAACCGGCGGGGAAGCGTGAATGTCTCGACGGTCGTCGTCACAGCACCACCATCGCAATCATTCTCGTCGGCCGCAGGACGCCGTGGCGCCGCGATGGGCGGGCTTGAGCCTGGTCCATGCCGGACGCCAACTGCGCATCGGGCCGATCGCCTTCTGGGTCGTGGTCGGCACGCTGGTGATCATGGCGGTGTGGACCATCACCACCGCCACCTATTTCGCCTTCCGCGAAGACGTGCTCACCCGGCTGATCGCGCGCCAGGCGGAGATGCAATTCGGCTACGAGGATCGCATCGCCGAACTGCGCGCCCAGGTCGACCGCTTCTCGAGCCGCCAGTTGCTCGACCAGGAGCATTACGAGCAAAAGCTCGACCAAATTCTGCGCCGGCAAACGGCGTTGGAGTCGCGCGCGAGCGCCCTCAACGGTCTGAGCGACATGACCGGTGCGATCAGGCCGCCGGCGCGCGGCGGCTGGGCCGGCGAGCCACGGGCGATCCCGCTCAAACCATCCCATGACAAGGGAGCCTTCGTCATCCCGCTCGATCGCACCACGTTCGATCCTCGCACCGGCATTCTCGCCAAAGGCGCGGGCGGCATCGGCGGCGTCATCGCCCGCCTGCAGGCTTCGCTCGATCGCCTCGAACAGCGCCAGGCGGCAACGGTCAACTCGATCGCGGACAATTACGATTCGAAGGCGCGGCGCATGCGCGGCGTGCTGATCGAACTCGGCCTCGACGTCGCCAAGACCGCGACCCGCGACGGTGCGGGCGCGATGGGCGGTCCGTTCATCCCCGCGCAGGTGCCCAAGGATGCCATGAGCTTCGAGCGCCAGCTTCACCGCATTGAGATCACGCGCGCGCAAATCACCCGACTCACGCGCACGCTCGGCGCCGTTCCCGTGCGCAAGCCGATCGACGGCGAGCTCGATCTGCAATCGGGCTTCGGCGTCCGCGTCGACCCATTCCTGGGCACGCCGGCCTTGCATTCCGGGCTCGATCTCCATGGCGAGACCGGCGATGCGGTGCGCGCCACCGCCGACGGCACCGTGACCGCCGCGGGCTGGAGCGGCGGCTACGGCCGCGTGGTCGACGTCGATCACGGCAACGGATTGTCGACCCGCTACGGTCACCTGTCGTCGATCGGCGTTCGCGTCGGACAGTCGGTCAAGACAGGGCAGATTATCGGCAAGGTCGGTTCGACCGGCCGCTCGACGGGACCGCACCTGCACTACGAAACGCGGCTCAAAGGCGAGGCGATCGACCCGCAGAAATTCCTGCGCGCGGGACAAAGGCTCGCCGGCAGCCTGTGAGGCGATCTAGTCCACGTCCTCCACACCCTTCGGCGCGGTACCGAACGCCTTCTGCGCGAGCGCGGCCTCCATGAACTGGTTGAGGTCGCCGTCGAGCACGGCAGCCGTGTTCGAGGTCTGCACGCCCGTGCGCAGGTCCTTGACCATCTGGTAGGGCTGCAGCACGTAGGAGCGGATCTGGTGGCCCCAGCCGATGTCGGTCTTGGCGGCCTGCTCGGCGGCGGCTTTTTCCTCGCGCAGTTTCAATTCCCGCTCGTAGAGCCGCGCGCGCAGCATCTGCCAGGCTTGCGCCCGGTTGCGATGCTGCGAGCGGTCGTTCTGGCACACCACCGCGATACTGGTCGGGATGTGGGTGAGGCGCACCGCCGACTCCGTCTTGTTGACGTGCTGGCCGCCGGCGCCGCCGGCGCGCATCGTATCGACCCTCACGTCGGATTCCTTGATATCGACGTTGATGCGGTCGTCCACGACCGGATAGATGTTGACGCTCGCGAACGAGGTGTGTCGGCGCGCGTTGGCATCGAACGGCGAGATGCGCACCAGCCGATGAACGCCGTTCTCGGTCTTGAGCCAGCCGAAGGCATTGCGGCCCTTGATCTGGACGGTTGCCGATTTGATGCCGGCCGATTCGCCTTCGGTCTCTTCGAGCCACTCGATCTTGTAGCCGTGCTGCTCGGCCCAACGCGTGTACATGCGAAGAAGCATGCTGGCCCAGTCCTGGCTCTCCGTGCCCCCGGCGCCGGCATGGACCTCGAGGTAGGAATCGTTGGCGTCGGCCTCGCCTGACAGCAGCGCCTCCAGCTCGCGCCGCGCCACCTCCGTCTTGAGCTTGTGCAGCGCCGCTTCGGCGTCGGCGACGGCCGCGCGATCTTTCTCGGCCTCGCCTAGCTCGATCATGGTGATCTGGTCGTCGAGCTCCTGCTCGATGCGGCCGATGGCGGTGAGCTGGTCCTCGAGCGCCGTGCGCTCCTGCATCACGCGTTGCGCGCGCTGCTGGTCGTTCCAGAGCGTGGCGTCTTCGGCTTGCTTGTTGAGCTCCGCCAGGCGCGCGCGCGCCTTGTCGAAGTCAAAGATGCCTCCTCAGCAGCCCGACCGACTGCTTGATCTCGTCGACGACATTCTGGACTTCCGCGCGCATGGTCTCCCCGCGAGGCGTACTCGCTGCATCGCCGCTGGCGGGATGTAGCGACTGGGCTCGATCGACGCAATGGGCGCCGATACCGGGCAAGCGGCGGTGCTTTTTTATGGAAAACCGGCTCCGCCGGCGTTAGGCCGGAAAGCCTAGGTGATGAATTTGCCGCAGCGCCGAGCCCAAATTTCGTTGCAAGCAAAGCACGTTTTCTTTAGCCTGCCTCAGTTTTTCTCATGATTTCGTTCACCCATGCCGCGCCGCTTGCCGCCGCTCAATGCGCTCAAGGCTTTCGAAGCCGCGGCCCGGCACGAGAGCTTCACGCGCGCGGCCGAGGAACTGTGCGTCACCCAGGGCGCCGTCAGCCATCAGGTCAAAGCACTCGAGGCCGAGCTCGGGTTGAAGCTGTTCAATCGCGAACGCCAGCGGCTGGTGATCACCGAGGCAGGCCGCGCCTATCTCGTGGTCGTGCGCGACGCTTTCGACCGCATCGGCGATGGAACCGAACGCTTGCTGCAACGCCAGCGCGGCGGCGCGCTCACCGTGAGCACCTCGCCGAATTTCGCGGCGAAGTGGCTCGTGCATCGGCTGAGCCGCTTCGCCGAGACCCATCCGGAGATTGATCTGAGGGTCAGCGCGTCGCTCCATCACGTCGACTTCGCGCGCGAGGACATCGATCTCGCCATTCGCCACGGCGACGGAACCGATTCCGGCCTTCACGTGACCCGTCTCTGCACGGAGGAGCTGTTTCCGGTCTGCAGTCCGAAGCTTCTCAACGGCCGCAACCGGCTGCGCACGCCCTCGGATCTGAGCCGATTCGCGCTGTTGCACGTCAACGATCGGCAAGGCTGGCGCCAATGGCTCGACTTTGCCGGCGTTACGGGCGTCGATCCCGCACGCGGCCCCATTCTCAACCAAGCCAGCATGGCGATCGATGCAGCGGTCGACGGCCAGGGTGTCGCGCTCGCCCGCACCGCGCTTGCGGCCTGGGATCTGATCGGCGGCCGGCTGGTGCGTCCATTCGATATAGCAATGCCGGTGTCTTACGCATATTGGATCGTCTGCTCAAAGGCGGTCGCCAAGTTGCCGAAAATCGTGGCCTTCAACGATTGGCTTCTGGCTCAAGCCGCCGAGGATGCGCGGCAGCTCGGCGCACTGAAATCGAAGCCGCGATATAGTGCGCGGGCCGCTCGCTAACCTCGTTGTTTTCAGAGCACCTACCGTCAGGCACTGGTGACCCAACATTGACGCGAGCGAGCCCCGATCAGCGCTCTATGCCCTGCCGGCAAAATACAATGGCGTGATAGTTCCTCGCGCCGGCGGCGCGGAGGCGGGACCCATTGCGAGCGCTTGTCGCAGCGCCGCATTGTGCGCAACGCCCTTCGACCTGAGCTGCTCATAATGGCGATGCGCAGCAAGGCCTTCTTGCATGGCCTCCCACATCATCCATAAGGCGGCCGGCCAGGTCGGCGGTGAGAAGCGAGTTCGCTCATGGGGGCTGCGGCGAACCTTTGGCGCAGCGTGGAGGATTCGTAGCATTTTTCATGACTCCTATGTGGTGGACAGGGCCGATGTCCTGTCCTGGAGCCATCCAAATAAAGGCGATCCGCCCTGCCGACAAAGCATCATTTCTCGCGCCAGCCATAGAATTTCTCATAACGTCCTATCTTGAAAGGAGCTGCGATGATACATATGTTGCATGTTATCTCTATGCCATGATACATCATCTACATGGATGCCGCGCGTCGCAAACTTAAAATCGCTCGCGCCCAATCCGCGGCTTAATCGTCCCTCGACCTTTGGGAGGCACCGATGAAATGGGTTACACGCGCCAATGTGAAGGTCGACCGCGTGGCCTGTCCTTGGCTCATCCGCACGTTCATCGATCGCGATGCGGAGTTCCTGTTCGTGCCGGTTGGTGAGGTGGAGAGCGTGGCGCGAAAGACCGGCGCCATTCCGTACGATGTTGCCGGCGTCGAGCTCGGTCACCACGGCGAGGAATGTTCGTTCGACGCGATCGTCAAGAAATACAATGTCAAGGATACGGCTATCAGCCGTCTGGCGTTGATCGTGCGCGGGGCCGACACGCCGCGGCGCGATCTCACACCGCAGTCACCTGGCCTCGAGGCGATCGCGGAAGGATTCAAGCGGCTCGCCGCCGCACAGGGCTACGACGATCACGAAACAATTCGCCGCGAGCGGCATCTCTACGATGCGCTTTATCTCTATTGCGGCGGCGACCCGAACAAACTCCGGCCCGATTGACCGCCGCTCCATTTCACAAATCCACGGTCGGATTTGGCTTGGCGGCCTCGCCGCCGTGATCGCGGGATTGCGCCCAACACTCGGCGCGATCGCGACTACACGGCAAGTTGATGATACATATGTTGCACTTGCTCGTCTGCTTGATACAGTCTCGATTCCATGAACGTCGGAACGTCCGCGGTGCTGGCGCATAGCTGGCTTCTGCTCATCCACCAACTTCCGGCAAAGCCCGCATACCTGCGCGTCAAGATTTGGCGTCGGCTGCAGGGCATCGGCGCCATCGCCGTGAAGAATGCGGTGCACGTGCTGCCCATGAACGAGGAGACGCAAGAGGACTTCGAGTGGCTGCTGCGCGAAATCGAAGAGGGAGGAGGCGAAGCCTTCATGTGCGAGGCGCGCCTGATCGACGGCCTCTCCGACCAAGAGATCCGCACCTTGTTCGACCAGGCACGCGACGCCGACTACGCACAGGTGGTCAAGGACGCCCGTGTTTTGGCGAAGTCGCTGCGTCCCAATGCCAAGACTACCACGCTCGCCGATGTTCGCGCCCAGGTCGCCCGCCTGCGTAAACGTCTCGCGGAAATCGTCGCGATCGATTTCTTCGGCGCCATTGGCCGCGAAACGGCGGAAGGGGTGATCAGAACTCTAGAGGCTCGCTTGATCGAGGACGCCGACGTGAGAGGCAAAGACACGACTCAATCCGCGGCGAGGCCGCCTGAAACGCTTCGCGACCGCACCTGGGTCACGCGCGAGGGCGTCTATGTCGACCGCATCGCCAGCGCTTGGCTGATACGCCGCTTCATCGATCCGCAAGCCCAGTTCAAATTCGTCTCCGGCAAAGGCTATCGCCCGAAGGAGGGCGAGCTGCGTTTCGACATGTTCGAGGCGGAATTCACCCACGAGGGCGACAAATGCACCTTCGAGGTGCTGCTCGACCGATGCGGCCTCAAGGACGCAGCGCTTCGCGCCATCGCGGAGATCATCCACGATATCGATCTCAAGGACGGCAAATTCGGGCGAACCGAAGTCGCAGGTATCCGAACCCTTATGGAGGGAATCGGCGCCGCGACCAGGGACGATACGCAGCGAATTGCACGCGGGACCGAAGTCTTCAACGACCTCTACGAGTACTTCCGCAAGAAACGCCGATAAGCATGCGCGCTCGAACGAGCCGCCTCGAGAATTTGCCCAGCAATGAGGCACACATTGGCTGAAGTCTCGATCGCCGAACAATGGAAGCCGCAGCACGGGGTGTCGCTGCGCGAGGCATTCTGGACCTGGCTTCGGGTCGCGGGCCTGAGCTTCGGAGGTCCCGCCGGACAGATCGCGGTCATGCATCGCATTTTGGTCGAGGAGAAGCGCTGGGTCTCGGAACAGCGGTTCCTGCATGCTCTCAACTATTGCATGCTGCTGCCGGGCCCCGAGGCGCAACAGCTTGCGACCTATATCGGCTGGCTGATGCATCGCACGCTCGGCGGCATCATCGCCGGCGGGCTGTTTGTCGTTCCCGGCATCATCGCCATCATGGCGCTGAGCTACGTCTACGCCGGCTGGGGCAACGTCCCGGTCATCGTCGCGCTGTTCTTCGGCCTCAAGGCGGCGGTTCTCGCGATCGTGGTCGAAGCCGTGGTTCGCATCGGCAAACGCGCGCTCAAGAACCACGTGATGATCGCGCTCGCGGCGATCGCCTTCGTCGGCATATTCTTCTTCAACGTCCCCTTTCCGATCATCGTGTTCGGCGCGGCGATCATCGGCTTTATCGCCGGCTTGATGGGTCTCGCCGAGTTTGAAGCCAACGCGGGGCATGCCGCCGACAAGGGTAAACCGGCCGTGGTCGACGATATGCTGGGCGAGGGAATCCCCGAGCACGCCCGTCCCACCGTCGCGCGCGCGTTGGCCGTTTCGGCCATTTGGCTCGCACTCTGGCTTATTCCGGTGATCGCGCTCCTTGCCACGCTCGGCAGCGCCAACGTCTTCAGCCAGATCGCCGTGTTCTTCAGCAAGATGGCGGTTGTGACGTTCGGCGGCGCCTACGCGGTGCTCGCCTATGTCGCGCAGCAGGCCGTCGAAAATTACGGCTGGCTCAAGCCGGGCGAGATGCTCGACGGTCTGGGAATGGCCGAGACCACTCCGGGGCCGCTGATCATGGTACTGCAATTCGTGGGCTTCATGGCGGCTTACCGCGATCCCGGTCCGCTCGCGCCCATGATGGCGGGAACGCTCGGCGGCTTGCTCGCGACCTGGGTCACGTTCACCCCCTGCTTTCTCTGGATTTTCCTCGGGGCGCCGTTCGTCGAGACGCTGCGCGGCAACAAGGCGCTCAACGCCGCCTTGTCCGCCATCACCGCGGCGGTGGTCGGCGTGGTTTTGAACCTCGCCATCTGGTTCGCGATCCACAGCGTGTTTCGCGAGACCGTGCCGGTCCGTGCATTCCCGTTGTCGTTCGACGCACCGAACTTCGTCACCGTCGATCCGTGGGCTCTCGCTCTCTCCGTCGCGGCAGCGATCGCGATCTTTCGGTTCAAGGTCGGCATGATCCCGACGCTCGCGGCGAGCTGCACCGCGGGGATCGTTCTTTATCTGCTGGGAGCGATCTTATGAATGGCCGGGCGACAGCGCTGCGGGGGATTTCAGCCGCCGTGTTGGCCGCATGCATGGTGGCTCCGGCGTTCGCCGTCGACGGTAAGGCGAGCATCGGCTTGGGGAAGAACAGGTTCGAGATCAAGGCCCTGCCATGGTCGGAGGATCGGTGATGACATACCGAATAAAGCCGCTGTCCTGCGACCCGGCCGAGATCAAAGGCATGTCCGAGCGGCTGATCGTCAGCCACTACGAGAATAATTACGGCGGGGCGGTGAAACGCCTCAATCTGATCGACGAGCAGCTCGCCGAGCTCGATTACACGAAGGCCGCCGGCTTTCTCATCAACGGACTCAAACGCGAGCAGCTCATCGCGATGAACTCGATGATCCTGCACGAGCTGTTCTTCGACGGCCTCGGCAACCAAAGCGAACCTGGTCCGGCGTTGCGCGACGCGCTGGCGCGCGATTTCGGATCGTTCGAGCGCTGGCGATCGGAGTTCGTGGCGATGGGCAAAGCGCTCGGCGGCGGCTCCGGATGCTGCTCTCGTGGTCGCCGCGCGACCGCAAGCTCGTCAACCAGTGGGCGTCGGATCATTGCCATACATTAGCGGGCGGCACGCCGATTCTCGCGCTCGACATGTACGAGCATTCTTATCACATCGACTTCGGCGCCAAGGCAGCGAGCTACGTCGACACGTTCATGGACGTCATTCGCTGGAACAACGTGGAGCGACTATTCGTTCAAGCGACAAGTGGTCGAGGGACGGCGGGCGATACAAGGCAATGAGCTCAACCCAGGAGAAGATCATCATGCGTGCTGTTCACGTGCTAGCGATTTGCGCCATGGCGACGATTAGCAGTGCCGCCAGCGCCCAGGAGATCGACTGGAAGAAGGTCGATGAAGCGATAGGAAGAAGCGCCGCCGTCGTGTCCGGCGACGTCCACCGCTACGGATTTCCGCGCACCGACCTCACGGTGACCCTCGATGGCGTCACCATCAAGCCGGCCTTGGCGCTCGGCGGCTGGACCGCGTTCAAGCCCATCCACGGCGGCGCGATGGTCATGGGCGACCTCGTGCTGCTCGAAACCGAGATCAACCCGGTGATGGCCAAGCTGATCGAGAACGGCATCGAGATCACCGCGGTCCACAACCACGTGCTACGTGCCACCCCCCTGACGTTCTACATGCATATCGGTGGACACGGCGATCCGGTGAAGCTCGCGACCGCGATCCGCGCGGGCCTGGCGGCGAGCAAGACTCCGCTGACGCCCCCCGCGGCGCCAGCCTCGCAGCCCGCGATTGATCTCGACACCGCCCAGCTCGATCAGATCATCGGCGCCAAAGGACAGGCGAACGGCGGCGTCTATCAGTTCGGCGTGCCGCGCCGCGACCCGGTGAGTGAGAGCGGAATGCAGCTCGCCCCCGCCGGGCCCACGGGCGTGGCCACGGCGATCGGCTTCCAGCCGACCGGCGGGGGCAAGGCCGCCATCACCGGCGACTTCGTGCTAACCGCGGACGAGGTGAATCCAGTGATCAAGGCGCTGCGGTCGAACGGCATCGAGGTGACGGCCGTCCACAGCCACATGCTCAACGAGCAGCCGCGGCTGTTCTTCATGCACTTCTGGGCCAATGACGACGCCGTGAAGCTCGCCAAGGGACTGCGCGCCGCCCTCGACAAGACGGCGAGCGCGAAGAGCTGAGCGTCACCCAACCGACTTGACGGCCGGGCCGCAACTCTGCGGCCCCGGCGCTCGGCCCCCTGAAAAGGCGGCAGACGATCGATGAGCACCGATTGCGTCGGTCGTCATCAGAAAGCGCGATGGGCTCAATGAACAGCACGACGAAAAAACAACTCGCTGCAGCGACGACAGCATTGCTGGGCGTGTTTGCATTCCAATCAACTGCTGCGGCTGAGCAGAATTTCCAAAAGCTCACGGGTGCGCATGAGAGAGTTACACTGGAAGGCGTTGCCAGCATTGAGAGGAGATCGTCATGCCAGCTATCGCTACCATTATCATTGTGCTGCTCAGTGTTTGTAGCATCACTACAGCACGAGCTGAACAATCGACCTGCAAGCAGTGTCGAGAGCAACAACAAGCGTGTGCGAAAAATTATTCCGCAAAGACATGCAAGACTGAATACGACATATGCATGAAATCCTGCCAACGAAAATAGCCAGATCCGTCAACCGATATCCCGCCAAGGCGTTGCCCGGGACGTCGGGAAAAAAGGTCGAGCTGCGACGGGAGGGACTATTGCCGTTGCAAGGCATGCTCGAGCCGCCGGCTGCCAAGGGAAGGCCGTGATGAAAGAACTCATGACGCTGGCTGTCGCAATGGCGAGCTTGCCGGCCATCGCGCTGGCGCAGGACGCGCGCCCGCGGGCGCCATCCTACTGCTTCGACCTGAGCCGGGTCGTCGATCTGGCGATGACGAAAGAGCGATTTGCCTCCATCGCCGGCCGGCCGCGACAGGGCAGCTTTCAAGATACGCGCCTGGTGCTGCCGGATTGGAAGGATTGCTCGCTCTACGGCGCCGCGACCTATACCTGCGACTCTTCGGCGATGGACACGGCGGAAGAGGCCGAGAAGGCGCGGGCGGCAACCCTGCAGCAAGTCAAAGCTTGTCTCGGGACGGGCTGGGACGAGGCCGCCGAGCGATCGTCTCCCAGCTACGTCGTTTTGCACAACGCCGCGCGCCCGGTGTCGATCACGTTGGGCACGGATCAAACCGGCGGCAAGAAATATGTCGTTCGTCTCATCGTCTTCGTCCGCAGAAATTAGGTGCAGGCATGACGGTGTCGAGCGCCATCCTCCTTGACCGTACTGCCGACCGCGTCCCCGCGCTGATGCAAGTGGCCGGCCTCTGCAAACGCTATGGCGAACAACGCGCGCTCGCCGACATTTCCTTTGCGGTGAACGCCGGCGAGGTGGTCGGCCTGATCGGACCCAACGGCGCGGGCAAGACCACGCTCATGGAAGCAATCGCCGGCGTCCTTGCGGCCGACGATGGCCGCATTCTCTGGCGCGGGACGTCGCTTGCCCTGCCGCAGCGCCGCGAGTTCATGTTCTATCTGCCGGACGGACTGCGGCCTTGGGAAGACCAATACGCCGCTGACGTGATCGAGTTTTTCGCGGCCGTCTACGGCAGGCCCGAGATCGTCGTAGCAGACACGATCCGATCGCTCGGTCTCTCGCCGGTCCTGCGCAAGCGCATCGCCGCATTGTCGAAGGGCTATGGCCGCCGGCTCATGCTGGCGCTCGCTTTGCTGACCCCCCATCCGCTGCTGCTGATGGACGAGCCGTTCGACGGCTTCGACCTGCGGCAAACGCGCGAGATCATGAACGTGCTGCGCGACGTTGCGAGCAATGGGCGCACGCTCGTCCTCGCCATCCACCAGTTGGGCGATGCCGCGCGCGTCTGCGACCGCTTCGTGTTGCTGGCGGAAGGTCGCGTCCGCGGCGTGGGGACGCTCGCAGAGCTGCGCGCGCAGACCGGGAAGCCCGCGGCCGGATTGGAGGAGGTGTTCCTTGCGCTCACCTGATCCAGCCGTCGTCCGGCGCGCGCCGTTCCATCCATTGCTCGCCAAGGAGATGCGCGAGGTTGCGAGCGGCCGCGCGCTGTGGACCATGCTGCTGATCCTGTGCCCGCTCGTGGGCTACAGCTTTTTCCAGGCGGCCGCGCTCTACGGCGAAGCGAGCTCCGCCGCGCGGGATTCGCCCGTGCTGGCGAGCGGCCTCTCCCCGCTTGATGGCGTGCTGGTGCCGAC
>JBKOXY010000498.1:0-1411 GCA_046725125.1 Pseudomonadota bacterium
CCTCTACTTGTATCAGTCGAGATCGCAATCCGTCGCTTAGTCTCACGGCACATTGCCCCAAAATAAAATTCGCCAGAGATCGTTTTTCGAAGTTGCTGCACATATGTGGTGTCAGTCATGGCGCGCTCCTCTCTTGACGGGGTGAAAGCCGCAAACTGTTTGCAGCGCAGGAAGCGCTCCCGACGAAAAGCGATCCAATGCCCAGTCGCCACTCGAGCTGTCGGTTCACTGCCGGAGCTCATCAACCAGCGCGGTCGAAGCGTTATACAAATTATCGAGCGGATGCAGCCGACAATGATCATCAATCCTAACCATCAGTACTTCAGTATCTTTTCCTCCAGACACGTCCCCCGCGGGCTTGGATCTGTATTGATTGAATGCGGTTACAAAGCCAAGAACCCAGGCCGTTCTGGCCGCTACAACAGGATTGCCATCCCCACGACTTTTAATCCAGGAATCACACGAAACATTCCCTTGTCCTAAAACGCCTTCTGCCGCGATCATCTGATTCGATGGAAATCCAAAAAAGATTGCGGCAGAAAGGAGAGCCCAGCGGGTCTTCATGTTGCACTCCTTTGATAGAAATCCAGTGTCATGGCTCCTTATTCCGCGCGGACGGTAGGTCGAACTGCCTCCAAGTGCACGGTGCAAATCTCATCCATCCAGCCCGGCAGCGATTTCATGACGATGAACCTGCAGGCAGATTCAAAAACGGCATCGACGTTGTCGCGGACCATCTCTTCCGCGACTGCCTGGTTCTTTTCGCAATTCTCCTTCGCCTGGCCGACCGCCTTCAACGACTCGCCGTGCAGAATTGTAAGAGCGTACATGGCTGTCGCCTTTCGATGAAGGGGCGCGCCACAAGCAGGACGCGGACGTGTCGGAGATGACGCTCATGTTAAGGCCGGGCACGCTCGCGTCGGGTGCCATAATTGAGCGAGTACGTACCGGAACGCCCGCACGCTGGGCATCGAACCACGAAAATCCGTTGGCCCTCCTCAAATGCGGGGGGCTACGACAGTCGTGGTGCCGCACTTAGCGCAGGGCGGCGGTGATGGCCGGAATAGCAGTGTCATGACATGTTGGCTCCCTGATTTTCAGGCGGGAGCGCAACCGGTCTCTCTGCCACCGACGCCTGGCACAGGGCCGCTGCCGGTGATAGTCGCATATAAGCATCATTAACGCAGGATGTAAGTCGGCTACCGGTAGTGCCTCGAGGCACTACTGAGACCGCTTTACTCAGGTACATAACTCCCCAAATTAGGACAGCAGGCTACCCGGGTGGACATCACCAGACCAATAGAGCGATGCCCGAGCCGATCACGATCAGAGAGACCAGCGTCCAGAGCGCATAAGGGAATAAAACGTCCATCGCTCTCCCTCAGCTTTTTCCACCGTGCGGTCAGGTCCT
>JBKOXY010000496.1:0-9791 GCA_046725125.1 Pseudomonadota bacterium
AGCGCGATCTTGTTGCCCGAGCATGTCAACGAGACCGAAACGCGGGTGGTGCGGGTCTTGCATCGCTTGTATACGCCGGTGCTGCGTCTCGCCGTTGCGAACAAGCTGCTGACCATCGCCGGCGCGATCGTGCTGCTGTTGGTCGCGGGTTTGGCCATCCGTTCGCTCGGGCTCGAATTCCTGCCCAAGCTCGAAGAGGGCAACCTGTGGATCCGGGCGACGATGCCGTCGACGATCTCGCTGGAAGAAGGCAATAGCTACGTCAATCGGATGCGTGCCGTCATCAGCAGCTTTCCGGAGGTCGAGTCGGTGGTCTCGCAGCACGGGCGCCCGGACGATGGGACTGATGCGGCGGGCTTTTTCAATGCCGAATTTTTTGCGCCCTTGAAGCCGGCCAGCCAATGGCGACCCGGCCTCGACAAGGATACGCTCACCACGCAGATCCTGCGCAAGCTCGAGGCCGACTTCCCGGGCGTCGAATTCAACTTCTCGCAGTACCTCCAGGACAACGTGGCCGAGGCGGTGTCGGGCGTCAAAGGCGAGAACTCCATCAAGTTGTTCGGCAACGATCTGCAGGCGCTGTCCGACACCGCCAACAAGATCAAGGCCGTGCTGGCCACCGTGCCCGGCATTACCGATCTGGCGGTCTTCACCTCGCTCGGCCAGCCTACGGTGCAGATCGAGATCGATCGCGCGCGAGCGGCGCGTTATGGCCTTGCTCCGGGCGACATCAATGCCACGATCCGAACGGCCATCGGTGGCGAATCGGCCGGCGACCTTTACGAGCCGGGCAGCGACCGGCACTTCCCCATCGTGGTACGGCTCGCGCCGCAGTTCAGACAGAATCCGGAGGCGATCCAGAATCTGCGCATCGGCGCTCAAGGACCGAACGGCATCACACAGATTCCCCTCAACGAGGTCGCCAACGTCAAGCTCGTCTCCGGCCCGTCCTACATCTACCGCGAAGGCCAGGAGCGCTACCTGCCGATCAAGTTCAGCGTACGCGACCGCGATCTCGGCAGCGCCATCGAGGAGGCGCAACGCAAGATCGCCCAGCAGGTGCGACTGCCGGCGGGCTCGCGGATCGAATGGGTGGGTGAGTTCGGCAATCTGCAGGATGCGATCGGCCGGCTCAAGGTCGTAGTGCCGATCACGCTTGCTTTGATCGCTCTCCTGCTCTGGATCAATTTCGGCTCTATGATCGACACGCTGTTGGCGATGAGCGTCATCCCGATGGCGGTCGTCGGGGGCATTTTTGCATTGTTCCTGATGCACATCCCGTTCAGCGTCTCCGCGGCGATCGGGTTCATCGCGCTGTTCGGCATTTCGGTCATGGACGGCATCATCATTCTGTCGCAGTTCAATCAGCTGATCGCGGCAGGCGTCGAGCGCACCGCCGCGATCCTGCGCACCGGGGAGCTGCAGATGCGCCCGGTGCTGATGACCTGCGCGATCGCCGGCGTCGGCCTCTTGCCGGCGGCGATATCCACCGGCATCGGATCGCAAGTGCAAAAGCCGCTCGCGGTCGTGGTCGTCGGTGGCATGATGCTGGCGCCGGCGGTCATTCTCATCACGCTTCCCGTGCTCATCCTGCTGTTCTCGCGCCGCGCAGCACGGCCGGCGCCGCAACAAGCGGTGCCTGCGCCGGCGGAGTAAGCGCAGGCCGCGCGCTCTTAGCTAGGCGCATCTCGAATCGACTGCATCCTTCATGCGCTATCGCAACCCGGATCGCCGCCGCGACGCGACGTTGTTCGACTCGCTGACGGCATCCTTACGCGAAGCTGAATGCGCCTGCGATGCATCGAAGGTCCCGACGTGGTACATTCTTGTCGCAGGCGCGTGACGTCGATCGGAGCGATTGGGCATGAGGCTGCTACTGGTTGAGGACAACGAGGAGCTTGCACAGCTCCTTGCGCAGCGCCTCCAGGCGGCAGGTTATGAAACCGACCTTCTGACGACGGCGGCCGAGGCTCTAGCCGCGGTAACAACAACCCGTTACGCCGCTATGGTGCTCGACCTCGGTTTGCCCGATGGAGACGGCCTCTCCGTCCTGCGAGAGATACGACGGGGCGAGGATCCGCTACCGGTTCTGGTGCTCACGGCCCGCGGAGGCTTGCAAGACCGCGTCAGTGGGCTGCGCAGCGGTGCCGATGACTATCTCGTCAAGCCGTTTGCGTTCGAAGAGCTGTTAGCCCGGTTGGAAGCGCTGTTGCGGCGCCCCGGCCAATTGCTCGGCCGCTCGCTTCAAATTGCCAACGTCGCGTTCGACACCGAGAGCCGACAGGCATTCATCGACGGCAAACCGCAAGTGCTATCGGCTCGCGAGACGGCGGTGCTCGAACTACTGATGCGTCGCAAGGATCGCGTTGTCTCGAAGAAACTGGTTGAAGATCACATTTTCGGGCTGTCCGGCGATGTCGCCTCGAATGCGGTCGAGGTCTACATCCATCGCCTGCGCAAACAATTGTCCGAGCGTGGCGCCAAAGTGCAAATCCACACCATTCGCGGTGTTGGATACCTCATATCCGAGGAAAAGGCGGCATGATTTCATTCAAATCCATCTTCTCGAGGATCATCTTCTTGCACGTGATCGCATTGGTCATCACTGCGATTATCATGCCGTTGGTGCTCTATTATTTCTTCAAATGGGCAGCGAATGACCTTCACGACCAAGCCATGCGCGAGCAGGCCGACTTGGTTGCCCATTATCTCGTGTTACGGCCGGATGGCCGCTGGACGCTCGATCTGCCGCCCGCGCTGCAGGACATCTATTCACAGGCGGTCGCACGGTATGCCTATGCGGTCGTCGACGATACCGGACGAGTCTTGTTCTCCTCGCTCAAAGACCGGTCGCCGATATTTTCTGCGGATCCGCGTTCCTCCAATGTCGCCTACCTGGAGACACGACGCGGCAATGCGGCGGTCTCCGGTGTCAGTCTCGTGAAGGAAGCGGACGGCCGCAGGGTGTGGGTTCAGGTCGGAGAGGATCTGGCGCATCGCGATGTCATAATCGACGACATCGTTGCCGATTTTTTCAAACGGGTGGGATGGATCACGCTACCGATGCTCTTGTTCTTGTTGGCGATCGACATCGTGATTTTCCGCAGGGCGTTGCGGCCGCTGGTCAACGCGTCGGAAATGGCGAAAAAAATCAATCCGAAGAGAACAGACGTCCGTCTGCCGCCTGAAGAAATTCCCAAAGAAATTTTGCCCCTCGTGCAAGCGGTCAACCAGGCGCTTGATCGACTCGAGGCCGGATTCCGCGTTCAGCGGGAGTTCACCGCCGATGCGGCGCATGAGTTGCGCACGCCGCTGACCATCTTGCGCAGCCGCGTCGACACCCTGGCGGATCGAGGAATTTCCAAAGCGCTGCATCAAGATATCGAAGGCATGGCGCGCATCGTCAGCCAATTGCTCGACATCGCGGAATTGGAGACGTTCTCGATCGATCCGGCGGAGAAAGCCGATCTGCGAGCGATTTGTGCCGAGGTCGCGGAGTTCGCCGCTCCGTTGGCGCTGGCAAACGGCAAGAATATCGCCTTGAGCGGCAGCGACGCATCCGTCTGGGTCAACGGCAATCCGGAAATGCTGTCACGAGCGATCCGTAATCTTGTCGAGAACGCCATCAACTATTCTCCGCCGGGAACGACCGTGGAGATCGTCGTTGAGAGCAGCGGCATGGTGCGGGTTCTCGATGAGGGGCCGGGGATCAAAGAGGATGAGCGGGAGCTGATTTTTCAACGCTTCTGGCGGCGCGACCGCCGACGGACGGGAAATGCGGGGTTGGGACTTTCAATCGTCCAGCGCATCGCCGATACCCATGCCGCGACCATCAGCGTCGAGAATCGACCGACCGGCGGCGCAAACTTCTCACTGAGCTTTGCGCGAGTTGGTTAAGGCGCGGCGCGGCCCTTCGGTGCGGACATCCGACAGCGCGCGAGCTACCGCGTCGTCGATCTCCTTTCGAAGGCGACTTCGCTGCAGCTAGCTCTGCGTTAACGCGATCAGGCCGCTTCGGTGCTCGCCGGTTCGACGTGGCTGGGCTTTGTGATCCATACCGCAAGCACCCAAGAAACCCACAAGAACAGAAAATAGAGCGCAAGGAAGACGATGAGGCTGACCTGGCCGCCAAACTCGCGTTCGCTGAGGAGGCCGATGATATAGGCGGCGAGATCGCCCGCGATCATGAAGACGACGTAATAGACGATGAGCAACACGACAATTGACCTCTGATGCCATTGCTTTGGCGGGCAACCCCCAACCGACGCGACAAGATGCGGCGCGCCGGAGGGTCGGCACTTCGGCGCGCGACCGGCACTGTTCAATATTTTCCTTACACACACCTGACAGCGCCGTCGGAAAACGCAAAAAACTGGGGGCGCGTGGTGTTCGACAGGTCTGCCGCTCGCTCCGATGTGCCCAGCGATCTCGGTGTGGAGGAGGGGATCTGTGCCCAGAAGGTCTCGCCTGGCGGAGCGAGATGCATCCATTCGAACGCCAGCGTCGTGTTTGCGGTTGACCTACTGCCCCGCCGGCGTGCGCAGGCCATGCCAGGCATCGCGCACCTGATGGTAGTGGACCTCCGGCGCATAGTCCGGGGTGTGGAGGCCGAGCGTCTTGACGTCGAGCCGCCCGGTGGCGCCGAGCAGCGCATAGGCGGCGATCACGCGGTCCCGTTGCGCACCGATCAGCCGCGCGCGGGCGGCCGTGAGGTCCTGCTGCGAGTTGAGGACCTCAAGCGTCGTGCGCTGGCCCGCCTGCGCTTCCTTCTGCACGCCGGCGAGCGCGATGGTGGCCGCGCGCACCTCCGCTTCGGCGGCGGTGAGCGCAACCTTTGCTCCCTCGAAGGTGACCCAGGCGCCGAGCACCGCGGTCTGGGTTTGACTGCGGATGAGCTCCAGCACGATGCGGGCCTGCATCGCGATCTCCTTGGCCTGTCGGATCTGTGAGGCCGCCAGCCCGCCGTCGTAAAGCGGCACGTTCGCCGTTCCCAGGAGCGAGGCGATATCGTTGGCCTTGGCGGTGAGCGTAGGATCGTTCTCCCATTGGCGCTGGACACTTCCCTGCACCGAGAGGGTCGGCAACAAGCTGCTCTCGGCGATCTTGGTGCCGAGTTGGGCGACATCGATGTCGTACATCGCCGCGAGGATGGCGGGATGCTCCTTGCGGCTGATTGCGAGCGCCTCCTCGCGCGTGCGCGGCAGCAGCCGGTCGATCGATTCCGCCGGCGCCAGCCGGCCGGGCGGCACGCCGATGACCTGGGCGTAAAGCGCCTGGCTGATCGCCAGCCCGACCTCCGCGGCGTTGAGATCGGCGAGCCCGCGGCTCAGCCGCGCCTCCGCCTGTGCCACGTCCGTCGGCGTCACGTCGCCGCCTTCCAGACGCGTCTTTGTGGTGGCGAGCGTCTCGCGCAGAAACGTCACATTGATGCGTTGGGCCTCGACCAGGCTCTGGTTGGCGATCACGTTGGTATAGGCGGTCACCGCGTCGAGCAGCACGCCTTGGCCGGTATTGCGCAACGCCTCGCGCCCCGAGAGCACCTGCGCTTCCGACTGGCGAACGGTGTTGGCGGTCTTGAAGCCGTTGAACAGGGTCTGCGATACGGTGAGCCCGACGGTCCAGGTGCGCAGCGTCGCGGTCTGAATGGTATTGTCGAAAAACAGCACTCGCACCTGCTGCAGGCCGCCGGTCAGGGTGGCCAAGAGTTGCGGCCGGTATCCCGCGAGCGCCTGCGAAACGCCTTCGTCGACGCCGCGCAGCCGCGCGCGTTCGGCATTGAGTTGCGGATTGTTCTGATAGGTGCGCACCAGCGCGTCCGGCAGCGTCTCCGCCCGCACCGGCTCGGCCAGCAAAGCGGTCACCGAGGCGGCAACAGCCGCGGCCAGACCGCTCGAGCCGAGGATGCAGCGCATCGCGGCCAGCGCAACGATGACGCGCGGCCGACCGTTCGCACGCAATACGCTGACCGCTACGCGCATCGATACGACCCGAACTTCGACAAATCGGCTTGGATGCCCCCGCGGAAACAATTGCAGGTTCCGCCCCCGGCCGCCAGTTGTTTTCCTGGGCTGGCTGGGGAAGGCAATTAGTTCCTTGAATTGCGGCTTAAAGCGGTCCGGATTCCGCCCATGGCGGAGGCCTGTGAGATTTGACATCGGGCGCAGAGGCGGGTTTCTCTGCCGCCGCCAGTAAGCCACCTGTAAGGAAACCGGACTAGGCATGGCCAATCTCGTCTACCGCCGGCGATTCACCGTCGAATGGGGTCATTGCGACCCGGCCGGCATCGTGTTCAACAGCCATTTCTTCGAGTTTTTCGATTGGAGCGTCTGGCTGATGTTCGAAACGGCCCTGGGCGTGCGGCCGAATGAGTTGGGAACGGCCTTCGGCATCGTGGGCATTCCGCTGGTCGACGCCAAGGCCCGCTTTCTCAAGCCCGCCAAGTTCAACGATGTCGCCGACATCGCCTCCGAGGTCAGCGAATTCCGGCGCTCGAGCTTCGGCGTGGCGCATCGCATCTCGATCGGCGGCGAGCTTGCCGTCGAAGGCAGCGAAACGCGGGTATGGGCCGGGCGCGACCCGAAGGATCCGGTCAAATTGAAGGGCATACCGATCCCGGCCGCGGTCGTGGCGCGGTTCCGGGCCGCAGCTTAGAGGCTCTCGTGCAGCAAATTCCCGATTGCGGGTCTGGCAGAGCGCGTGCCGTTGGGCGCATGTCCAGGCGTTGAGGACGTCCCGTTGATGAGTGAAAGTCTGTCGCTTGGCTTTGATCTGCGGTTCGAGGACCTTTACGGCCGCGACGGCTTGGTGCGGCTCGACGGCTGCTTCGTCGATTTCCTCAAACGCCGCAATGCGGACCTGCACAATCGGCTGATGGCCGCGCGCGCGGCACCGGAACAGCTCGCCGGCAAGGCGGAATCCGATCTCATCGTCGAGCTTGCGCCCGAGTTCGAAGACTTCATCGCCGAACTCTTCGGCATTGCCCGCGAGGTCGATGCGCTGCGCTCGCGCCAAGACGCGCTGGCGCCGCTCTACACGGTGAAGCGGTTGTTCGTGCAGCGCCGCGCGGCGAAAAAATACGGGCCGGATCAAGCCGCGACGTTCGACGGGCAAGCGTTGCGCGAGCAGCTCGAACCGCTGCTCGGCGGCGAGCTCACTGAGTTGCACTTCGCCCAGCGGGTCGATGCCTGGATGAAGGCCGAGGCGGAGCACGCCGCCGCGCTCGACCTTGCCGCGCGCTACGCCGCCTGGGCGACGCACACGCCGCAGGGCCGGCGCCGGCATAAGGGCGGCATCCTGTTCAAGATCCCGCACAAGATCGATCCGCACCATCTTATTGCGGTCGAGACCGAAGTCGTCGATGGCGTGGCGATGCTCAAGCTGCCGCCCGCGCATCGCCGTGCGCGCGACGGTTTCGCGCTGACCGATCCCGGCACCGATCTCACCGGCGCGCTCGATCACGCCAACTACTGCATCTGGTGCCACAACCAAGGCAAGGACTCCTGCTCGAAGGGGCTCAAGGAGAAGAGCGGCGAGTTCAAGAAGAGCGCGTTCGGGGTCGTGCTCGCAGGGTGCCCTCTCGACGAGAAAATTTCCGAGATGAATTTGGTCGAGGTCGGCGGCCATACGATCGGCGCGCTCGCTATCGTCGTGGTCGACAACCCGATGTGCGCCGCAACCGGCCACCGCATTTGCAACGACTGCATGAAGGCCTGCATCTATCAGAAGCAGGAGCCGGTCGATATTCCCCAGGTCGAGACGCGCATTCTCAAGGACGTTCTGGCGTTGCCCTGGGGCTTCGAAATCTACGGTTTGCTGACGCGGTGGAATCCGCTCAATTTGCGCCGGCCATTGCCGAAGCCTGCGACCGGCCGCAACGTTCTGGTCGTGGGGCTCGGGCCCGCGGGCTTCACGCTCGCCCATCACCTCATGAACGACGGCCACACGGTCGTCGCGGTCGACGGGCTCAAGATCGAGCCGCTCGACGCCGATATCTCGGGCGTCGACGTCGGCGGCACCCGCACGCCGTTCCGTCCGATCCGCGATGCCGCCGAGTTGCGCGAGCCGCTCGATGCCCGCGTCATGGCCGGGTTCGGTGGGGTGGCCGAATACGGCATCACCGTGCGTTGGGACAAGAATTTCCTCAAGCTCATCCGCCTGCTGCTGGAACGACGCCGCGAATTCGCGATGTTCGGCGGCGTGCGTTTCGGCGGCACGCTCACCATCGACAGCGCCTTCGCGCTCGGCTTCGACCATATCGCGTTCTGCGCCGGGGCCGGCCGGCCGACCATCGTGCCGATGAAGAACGGGCTTGCCGCCGGCGTGCGCCAAGCCTCCGACTTCCTGATGGCGCTGCAGCTCACCGGCGCCGCCAAGACCGACAGCCTCGCCAATCTGTTGGTGCGCCTGCCGGTCGTCATCATCGGCGGCGGGCTCACCGCCATCGACACCGCGACCGAGGCGCTCGCCTATTATCCGCTGCAGGTGGAGAAGTTCCTCAGTCGCTACGAAACGCTGATCGCCGAGCGCGGAGAGGCGGCGGTGCGCGCCGACTGGACCGCCCAGGACGCGGAAACCGCATCCGAGTTCCTTGAGCACGCGCGGGAACTTCGCGCCGAGCGCGCGTCGGCCGCGCGCGAAGGCCGCAAGCCGCGGTTCGCGGAGCTCATGCGCCGATGGGGCGGCGCCACCATCGTCTATCGGCGGCGCATGATCGATTCCCCGAGCTATACGCTCAACCACGAGGAGGTTGCGAAGGCGCTGGAGGAAGGGATCGGCTTTGCCGAGCGGTTGACGCCGCAAGAGGTCCTGCTCGACCGCTTCGGCTGCGCCCGGGCGCTGCGCCTCTCGTCCCAGGCGCAAGCCGACAGCGATCCGGCCGCTGCGCCGCGCGACGTCGTCGTGCCTGCGCGCACGATTCTGGTCGCGGCCGGCACGCAACCCAACACCGTGCTCGGCCGCGAGGAGCCGCGGCACGTGCAGATCGACGGCAAGCATTTCCAGGCGTTCGACGAGGACGGCCGTAAGGTCACCCCCGAGCGCATCACCAAGCCGTCTGCCGCCCATGTGCTCATGAACGTGCGCGCGGACGGCCGCGCCATCAGCTTCTTCGGCGATCTGCATCCCTCGTTTGCCGGCAACGTGGTCAAGGCGATGGCGAGCGCCAAGCAGGGCTATCCCGTGGTCAGCCGGATGCTGGAGCGGCGACAAGGGCCCACCGTCTCTCCGGCGACGTTGATCGCTCGTCTCAACGACGAACTGCGGCCCGTCGTGCACGAGGTCAACCGGCTCACGCCCACCATCGTCGAGGTCGTGGTGCGCGCGCCGATGGCTGCGCGCGCCTTCGAGCCCGGGCAATTCTACCGGCTGCAGAACTACGAGACGCTGTCGCGCGACGCCGACGGCACCCGGCTCACCAAGGAGGGGCTCGCGCTGACCGGCGCCGCGGTCGATCGCGAGCGCGGCCTGCTGTCGACGATCGTGCTCGAAATGGGCGGCTCGTCCGACCTGTGCGCGCAGCTTGCGCCGGGGGAACCGGTCATTCTCATGGGCCCGACCGGGCACCCGACCGAAACGCCCGGCGACGAAAGCGTGCTGCTGATCGGCGGGGGACTCGGCAACGCGGTGCTGTTCTCGATCGGGCAGGCGCTGCGAAGGAACGGCAGCCGCGTGCTCTATTTCGCCGGCTACAAGCGCGCGATCGACCGTTACAAGGTCGAAGAGATCGAGCGGGCGGCCGACGTCATCGTGTGGTGCTGCGACGAGCCGCCGGGCTTTCGCGCCGCGCGGGCGCA
>JBKOXY010000179.1:0-3966 GCA_046725125.1 Pseudomonadota bacterium
GCGTGGTGCCCTTGCCCTTGCCCTCGCCCTTGATCATCGGATAGCCGTAGGAGACGTGGCAGTGCGCGTCGATCAGGCCGGGCATGATCCACTGCCCGCCGGCGTCGATCACCTCGACGGTCCTGCGGTCCTCGAGCTCGACGTCCGGGGGCAGCGCGCCCACGCTTCTGATCCGGTTGCCCTCGATCACAATGGCATCGTTGCGCGCAGCCGGCCGGCCGGAGCCGTCGATCAGGGTGCCGTTGCGGACCACCAGGGTCTTCTTGCTCGCGGCGCTCATGATGATCCTCCCTGTCGCTTATCGGACGATGGACGTTACCTCCAAACAGGCCGCCTCCTCAACCGCAATCGGCTTGTCATGCGAGTCTCTCCCTTGGGCGAGCGACCAGGCGTTGTGAGCTCGAGCCGGATCGGCTTAATATTCCGCAGTCGGGGAGGAATACCGGCCATGGCAGACAAGCAATACGATCGCTCGACCCAGGATCTCGGCAACATCGTCAATCTTGGGCACGTCAATGTCTGCATCAGCGACCAGCACCTGGCGACGCACTACTACGTCACCGGCCTCGGCCTCACGCGCGATCCCTTTCTCAACACCAGCGCCCGCAACATGTGGGTCAATGTCGGGATGAGCCAGTTCCATTTGCCGATTGGGCAGGCCGATGTGCTGCGCGGTGTCACCGGGATAGTCGTGCCGGACCGCGCCGCGCTGCTCGAGCGCCTGACGCAGATGCGCAAGCCGCTGGAAGGAACGAAATTCGACTTCCGCGAAAGCAACGACTGCGTGGAGACGATCTGCCCCTGGGGCAACCGCATCAACGTTCATGCGCCGGACGAGACCCGCTTCGGCCGCATCGTGCTGGGGATGCCCTACATCGCGTTCGACGTCCGTCCCGGCACGGCAGACCGCATCGCGCGTTTCTATCGCGACGTCATGGGTGCGCTCGCGACCGTGATCGAAAGCGCAGGTGTTCGCAAGGCCTGCGTGCAAGTGGGCGAGAAGCAATACTGGTACTTCCGCCAGACCGACGAGCCCGAGAAGCCCTATGACCGGCACCACGCGCAGATTTACATCGCGAATTTCTCGGGTCCCTATCGGCGGCTGAAAGAGCTCGGCCTTCTTACCGCCGAGGTCAACGATCACGAATATCGCTTCAAGGATGTCGTCGATCTCGATACGCGCGAGGTCCTGTTCACCGTGGAGCACGAGGTGCGCAGCCAGACCCACCCGCTTTATGGCCGGCCGCTCGTCAACCGCAATCCGGCGCAGAGCAACCGCAACTACAAGCCTGGTCACGACAGCATCTCGTGGGCTATGGCATGAGCCCAGCGTCGCTAAGCCAGTCATGGCCGCTCGACTTGCCCTGGTGATCGGCGGTTCGCTCGGCGGGCTGTTCGCGGCACGTCTTCTGCGCAGCGTCGGCTGGGACGCTGTCGTCTTCGAGCGCAATCCCGAGGATCTCACCGGTCGCGGCGCCGGCCTCAGCACGCACCCGCAGCTCATCGACATCTTGCGCCGCCTCGGGATCGATTTCGACGAGTCGATGGGAGTCAGGCTCGACACGTTCATCTTCCTTGATCAAACCGGCAAGACCTACCTCAAGGCCAAAACGGCGCGCACCATGAGCTCTTGGGGGCGCCTTTATCGCGCGTTGCGCGATCCTCTGCCAGCGGAAAGCTATCGTCTCGGCATGTCGCTTCGACACGTGGAGCAGGATTCCGCCGGCGTCACCGCTGTCTTCACTGATGGCTCGCGCGTTGGCGGAGACCTGCTTGTCGGCGCCGACGGCGTTCGCTCCACGGTGCGCGAGCAATTTCTGCCCGACGTTACGCTCAACTATGCTGGGTACGTCGCCTGGCGGGCGATGCTGGAGGAGAGCGAAGTCCCGCCTGACATCAGGGCGGAGATTTTCGAGTGCTACGCCTTCTGTCTGCCGGAAGGCGAGCTGTTTCTGGCTTACCCCGTTCCCGGCCGCAACAACGAGACGCAGGTGGGCCGGCGTGCCTACAACATCGTCTGGTATCGGCCGACCGACCCCGACACGTTGGTCGATCTTTGCACCGATGCGAACGGCCGATATCACGGCACCGCGATACCCCCGCCGCTGATCCGGCCCGAAGTCGTGGCCGCGATCAAGGCCACGGCCCGCGCGCTCGTTGCGCCCCAGGTCGCGGAGATTTTTGCCCGCGCTCAGCCTTTCTTCCAGCCGATCTTCGATCTCGAGTCGCCGCGGATTGTCTTTGGACGCGTCGCGCTGTTGGGGGACGCCGCCTTCGTGGCGCGGCCGCATGTGGGCGCTGGTGTGACCAAGGCGGCCCTGGATGCAGCGAGCCTTGCCGACGCCGCTGCGGCCGACGATCTCGTTGCCGCCCTCTTGCAATATCAACGCGAGCAACAGCCCTTTGGCAGCGGCCTGGTGGCGCTAGGCCGCAAAGAGGGCGCTTACATTAGCGCCCAGCTCAAGCCGCGCGATCAGCGCACCGCTGCCGAGCTCAATCGGGACGTCCACGACGTGCTGCTTTCACATCAATTGCGCAGCGAAAGTCTGCACAAGGTGCTGGTCGCCTCGCGCGGCGCGTCGTGATTGGATCGATGCAACAGGATGCGCGGCATGACGATTCGCGAGTTCACATAGCATGACCGAGATCGCGCTGCTCCGGATCGAACTCGACGATGTGACGCCGGCGGTCATCCGTCGCGTCGAAGTGCCCGTCACCATCCGCCTCGACGACCTTCATTTCGTGCTGCAGATCGCGATCGGCTGGCAGAATTGCCATCCGTTCGAGTTCCGTGTGGGGGAGACGGCCTGGGGCTTGCTCGATCGCGATGATCCGGAATTTAGTCCGCGCGCCGCAGAGACGGCGACGCTGGCCGACGTGGTGGCGCTCGCAAAGACGTTCCGGTACGACTACGTGTACGGGGAAGATTGGGGACACACGGTCGAGTTGGAGGCGATCGAGGCAGCGGCGCCCGGCATCAATTATCCGCGCCTCGTCAGTGCTCAAGGCCGCTGTCCCCCGGCGGATATCGGCGGACCGACCGGCTATGAGACCTTTCTGCAGGCGATCGCGGACCCCCAACATCTCCACCATGAGGGCATGATCGAATGGGATGATCCCGACTTCGATCCCAATAGGGTCGACGAGGCGGCCATTCGGGCAAACCTTGCAAATCTCGGACGATATCTCGGCCGCCGCAAAGGCGAGCCGCGCTGAGTGGCGGCCTTCGCCTCCAAGACCGACGGCCTTGAGTGCGCGGCTTCGCGCACAAGTGCTCGCAAGCGGCCACATCTTGTCTTACAGGGTGATCCGATCGATTTCGGCCAAGTCCTCCGACGACAGCGTCCAGCCCGCGGCGCGCACATTCTGCTCGACCTGGTCCGGCGTGGTGGCGCCGGCGATGACGCTGGCGACCACGCCATCGCGCAGCAACCAGCTGAACGCGAGCTCGAGCATGGTATGACCCCGGCGCGCGGCGAATGTCTCGAGTTCGCCGACGATGCGCCAGTTGCGCTCGTTGATGAACTCCTGCGCGTGGCGTGGGTTCTTCGCCAGCCGCGACCCCGGCGGCAGCGCCGCGCCGCGCTTGTACTTGCCGGTCAGCAGGCCGCTGGCGAGCGGGAAGTAGGGCAATATCCCCAATCCGAGTGCCTTGGCCGTCGGAATGAGCTCGCGCTCGACGTCGCGCACGAGCAGGCTGTATTCGTCCTGGCATGACACGAACGCGGCAAGCCCGTGCTGCCGTGCCGTGGCCTGCGCTTCGACGACCTGCTGGGCCGACAGATTCGAGCAGCCGAGGAAGCGCACCTTGCCCTGCCGCACCAGATCATCGAGCGCGCGCAGGGTTTCCTCGATCGGGGTCTGCGGGTCCGGGCGATGCAGCTGATAAAGGTCGATCCAATCGGTGCGCAGCCGCTTCAGGCTCGCCTCGACCGCGTGCATGATGTAGCGCCGTGACGCCCCCTT
>JBKOXY010000328.1:0-3748 GCA_046725125.1 Pseudomonadota bacterium
CAGGAACGGCTTGATCCCGAGTTTGGCGCTTTCGGCGATGATTGCGGCGCGCGCATCGCCGCCCATCAGTTCGTAGTCCATCTGGTAGTAATTGCCGAAGAACAGCGCTCCATCCGAGCGGTCGGCGATGATCCGGGTGAGTGCCTCCATCATCTCGTCGGGCGACGTTGTGAAGGAGATGGTCTCGATCAGGATCAGCCGGTCGTTCATGGCGCCCGGCTCGAAAAACTGCGCCAACACGCTGAACAACACGTTGTTTTGACGCGTGGCATAGATCGTATTGCTGGCTGCGTAGGTCTTCTCCCAATCGGCGCCGAGTATCGTCTTCCACTCCGCGAGCACTGTCATCCAATGGGCGACCTGGGTCTGCGCTGCCCACTCGACGTCCAGCTTCAGATGCGGCGCCTGCTTCTTGGCGAATGCCTGCAACGCGGCAAACGAGACGGTGCCCTTCGCCAAACAATCGTCCATGAACGCAATGTTGTTCTGCAGAACAATGCGGTCGTTGTCTCGCCACTCCGGAGGCATTGGTGTCTCGTTCAGGCCATCCAGGGCGGACTGCATCCGGGCGCGATAGGCGAGCATCGGGCCGCGCCACGACTGATCGGCGGGATTATCGAGATACGGCCCCACGACTTGGGCGAGCGCCATGGCGCTGTGGTCGACGGATTTGAGCAACTGATAGACGATCGGCACCGATGGTGCCTCGAGCGGCGCCATGCCGGGCCGATAAAGAATGAACCTGCCGCCCGCGCCCGAGAACAGGCCGAGAATGACGGGATGCTTGCTCAGAATGTTCTTCTTGAAGATTTTGGCAGCGTTGTCATAGAGCTCGAACATGGCGGTATTCAGCGCCAAAACGTTTTTCGTCGCAGTCTCGGCCGGGCTCGAAACCGTGCGACCCGGAATCGGCGCCATGTAGGACGGAAGATCTTGCGCCTCGACGGTTGAGCTCATACCCGCCAGCCCGATCGATGTCAGCGTCGCGTAGATCAGCGCTGGCAGGAATGAATGAGTTCGCATTCGCTCGCCTCCTCACCGGATACATGGCAGACGATGGTTTGTTGGATCAGCCGATCGACCTGGGAAGGATAGCGTAATCGATGCGCGAAGGAAGT
Source organism: Pseudomonadota bacterium (assembly GCA_046725125.1). Lineage (GTDB taxonomy): Bacteria > Pseudomonadota > Alphaproteobacteria > Rhizobiales > Xanthobacteraceae > VAZQ01. The sequence continues at coordinate 1,119 of JBKOXY010000328.1, forward strand.
CTCAATGGCGCGCGCTAACGGCGTCGTCGTCCTCGGACGTGCCTTTACGGCTCGCGCATGTCCGCTTTGAGGGGTGAGGCGGACCTCGTTCAGGCGACTCGCTGAGGTCTGTGTGTGATCCGAAGCGGACGTTCGATGTCGCAGGGCAGGCGGCCCACTTCGCAGGCCTTGATCTGTAGGCCGAGATATTTCGAGTAGATGCGGCATTGCGCGAAGCTGCCGGCGATGAACCAAAGGCCCGGCTGCGCGGTTCGCGTGAACATGTTGCGCAATTCTTGTCCATCGCCGAATCCCCAAATCGGACCGACGCGGCGGGCAACATCGTCCCCAAACAATTTGCTGACCAGATGCTCCTGCCCCCTGTAGCCTGTCGCCAGCACGATCAGGTCGGCGGCAAGCGTTTCGCCGCTACGCAGGAGCGCGCCCGCCGCCACGAAGGTGGCAATATCGGAGAATTGCGCCAATCCGATCTCGCCTTTGACGATCAGATCCGAACAGCCGACATTGAAGTAGTAACCGCCTCCGCGGGTAAGGTACTTGAACTGCCATCCGGTACCGTCTTCGCCGAAATCGAGCTTGAAGCCGCGGCGCTCGAGTCCATCGAGCAATTCCTTGTCCATATTCCTCGCGGTTTCGGTCAATGCGATGTGGCTTTTCCGCACTAGTGAAATCGGCATGGATGTCGTGATGAGATCGCAATCCTCCAGCGAGGGTCCTTCGTCATAGAGCGCGTACTGCAGTTGCGCACTCGGCTCGACGTTGACGACCATGGTCGAGCTGCGTTGCACGAGCGTGACCTTCGCGCCGGCCGAATGCAGATCCTGCGCGATGTCGTGGCCGCTGTTGCCCGAGCCGATGACAAGAACGTTCTTGCCCTTCCACACGTCGCCATCGTCGTATTGACTGGAGTGCAGAATTTTGCCGCCGAAGTTGCGTAAGCTCGGAATATCCGGAAGGCTCGGAATGCCGCTCACCCCGGTGGCCATCACGACGTGGCGCGGGTGCATCTCCCGCTTCGTGCCGTCGCTCCGACGCAGCACGATGGACCATCGTTCCGCGTCTTCGTCGTAGCTGCCGCCTTCGAATTCGGTGGCGGTCCAATAGTTCAACTCCATACTCTCCACATAGGCCTCGAACCAGGCGGCGAGTTTGTCTTTGGGAATGTAGGTCGGCCAGTTTGGCGGAAAGGGCATGTACGGCAGGTGGTTGACGTGCACCTGGTTGTGCAGAACCAGCGCGTGATACCGCTTGCGCCAGTTGTCGCCAATGCGCGCTTCACGGTCCACGATCAGCGTATCGACGCCCAGTTGCGCCAGGCGCGCGGCGATCGCGAGCCCGGCCTGTCCCCCGCCGACGACGAGCACCGCGGGGTCGCGGTCGCCGTATTGCGCGGCGGCCTTTCGCAGGTCGAGCCAGTTGGATCCGTGAAAGTCGCGCGAATAGGCCTTGCCTTGCGGCCGTGATCGTCCGAGCCGTTCCTCGTGTCCCTTTATTTCGTCAAGCGCCGTCAGCAGCGTCCAGGCCTTGAACGCATTGCCGTCATTAGCATCGCCCGTGAGCCGCAGCACGCCGCTGCCGCGACCCTCCGTCGTTTCAAAGCCGAAAATGGCTTCGATCGCATCGGCGCCGGCGCGCGTCACATTGCGGGGCGCGGTCCGATGCGGGTCGATCTTGAAACCAGTCGGACGGGCGCGGTCGGCATGCGTTGCAAGCTCTCGCAAAATCGCATCCGAACCGTTGACCGTCTTGATGTGCCAGGTGAGGGCCAGCACATCGCGCCAAAGGCTGTCAAGATGAAACAGCGTCTTGAGGCGAGCGCGCCCTGGCGCTGCGAGCGCTTGGTCGAACTGCGCCAGCCAACTCTCCGCAATCGTCGCGACGGTGTCCGTTCTGGCCAGCAACGGCACTCTCCCGCTTGGCTTCGGCAGGGGAACAGTCGGTTTGGACCGAAACTAGCATATTCGCCGCAGCCGCGCAGGCTCGAAACATGCCGTCTTCGTTTCGGTCGGCTGCTTCAAGCGGCTCACTCGGTTACCACCGCAAGCCCTGCCCCGAGCCGGGCGTTCTCTTAACCCCGCATTCGGTTCGATGAAGCGCACACGGAGATGTTATCTCCGGTGATATGACGTTTACGCTCAAGAGATTGGAGATTTTATTTCTGCCGATGCTAGCGACGCAGAGGGCGACACTTGCTTCTCCGAAGGAGGCTATCCGATGAAGCGCGCGCTGATCGCTATCGCTAGCGTGGCCATTTTGATTACGATCGTTGGAGTGGACGCCGCGAACGCACAGGAAGGTCCTGCGCCAAATCCCGGCTGGGAATGGTACGCCACTGTCGGTCCGGTTCGCCGCGGCAACCAGTGCGTCGTCGACGTTGACAACAATCGCGGTTACGGCTTTCTGAAGTCTTGCCCGGAACCGCAAGCGTCGGCGGCCACTCGGCAATACGCGACATCGCGGGTCGCCCACCACCGCCATCATAAGGTGGTATATCAATGACCACGCGTTTGGATGAGTGGGACGGCCCAACGTCCCAAACCGGGAGGTAACGTCCCGTTGCACGTCACCGACGCCGGCACCGCGCCAGGCGTCGGTGAGCGAGAGAGGGGGGCGCACTCCCGCCTGTGACG